>JANWZC010000035.1 GCA_025054975.1 Raineya sp. | reverse complement strand
TTTCAAGCAGTTGTAGAAACAAAATAATCATTGCCAAGAGTAATGCCAAAAATAAGGCTTCAGACCATACGAAAAAATGTATCATCATAAAAACTATGGAAAACGAAGCATGTAAATAGCAGATAGTTTGCCAAAAACGAAAACTAATGATTTTATGAATTAGCACGTACAATAAAAACAAATTCAGTAGCAAAGTGAAAAAAAACAAGACTTTTGCAGGAATAAAACTTAAAAGAAAAGGTAATAGTGGAGTCCAATTAGTGTAATATCCCTGAGGAGTTAGAAATTCACCTTTTTCTCGGAAACTTTGGGCGGCGTACAAATACGCTTTAGCATCTGTGGTTAAGCCTAAACCTTTGCTTGCAAGCAATAACCAAATCGTTATAGCTATTAGAGCAATTATCAAGGCAAAAAAGTTTAATTCTTTTGCTTTAACCATAACTTCCTACAAAAGATTTTTCAAGAACTGCCTAAAAACAGCGAAAGATACAAAATTTCAAAATTAGAGGTTTTTTGAGACTCAAAATTTCAAGTCTTACATGCAAAAAAAAAAAATTAAGTTCGGCTTTTGGGGTTTTGGCTTGTTATGAAGCAAGCCCGATATGCCCTAATAACCAAAAACCGAACTTGCAAATTCTTCACTTTACTCTTTTTTTCTTTCCATTTTTATTCTTACACCTGTGTAAATCATTCTTCCGAAGATAGGACCCCAAACCATAGTGGCATCAAAATGAGGACTTTGAGGGTTATCCGCTGAAATAATAGGATTTTTTTGCACAAAACCTAATAAGTTTTCACCTCCTACGTACCATTCCCAAGTATTCCATTTCTTTGAAATTTGGGCATTCAGCAAGCCAAAAGCAGGAGAATATTGGGTTTGACTTGCCTCCAAAGGATTGTGAGAAATTGGCAGGCGTTGTCTGCCTTGCCATTTGAGCGTAGCATCAAATTGCAAACCACTGCGGCGAGTTTCGTAAGAAGCATTGATGAAAAAGCGATGTCGGCTAATATAAGGACTTGCCTGCAATCTGCCTGCAAGGGTATTCTGCACATCATAATATTTGTAAGCAACTTTGGTTTCCAAACCCGCTAAAACTTTCATTGTAAGTTCAGTTTGAAAACTATTGGCAAAAGATTGACCTTGTAAATTTACGAAGTATAATTCAGTAGCATTTCTATCCATATCCACCACCAGCTGATTTTGAAATTGAGTTCGGAAAAAATCTGTAGTCCATTCTACTTTTCTGCCCATACCCCATTGCCAAGATTTTTGCAAACTTATTCCATAATTCCAAGAAATTTCAGGTTGCAGGTTAGGTTCGGCAAAGATTTTACGATTATTCACCAAAAAATTCCAATTCTCGGCAATAGGATTGGGTACGTGAAAGCCTCTGCCTGCCGAAAGACGTAAAATGGTATTTTTAGCCAAGTCGTACTTGAAATGCAAACGAGGCGTGTAAATCCATCCAAACATATTGTGCCTATCCAAACGACTGCCTGCTACCAAAGTAATCTTTTGGGGTAAAGTGTAAGTATATTCTGCAAAAATGCCTACAATATGCTCCCTACGCGTAAAAATAGAGTCTCTAAATTGCTCTTGAAAATCATCTATGGTATGTGTAATGCCTGTTTTATAGCTGTGTTGTGTATTGCCCAAGATATTGTTGTAAATGAGTTGGTTGTAAATAGTTTTTTGCGTGCCGTTGTAAAGATTTTGTCCTACAAAACCTTCTTGTTTATGCCAAATAGCTGACGAGATTAAGCCTATACTTTGGTAGGGTTTCTGAGGATAGAGGATAGCATTTTTGGCAAAAATTTCACCTCTTTGAGCAGTGGTTTGCGTACCGTAAGCAGTAGGCAGGGGATTTTTGCTCCAAAACTGACTCTGTCCGCCTCGGCGGTCGTCATAAAGCATTTTAATCCCTATTTCATTTCTCCAACGTTCTGTCTGACGTTTGAAACGTTTGACTATATTGTATTGTGTATAAAGTGGTAAGTCTAAAAAACTATCTTGGTTGGTATCTATGTGATTTTGCAGGGTACTGGCATGTGCCAAAAGGCTACTTTGCCATTTTTCAGAAATTTTATAGGTAAGAATAGCATTACCTTCGGCTCTACCAAAATGATTCAAATAGGCATTTAGTAGTGTAATCCAAGAGGTTTCCTCGCACAAATCAGGCTTAAAAAGTTCTACATTGATTTGCCCTGTCATAGATTCATAGCCATTAAGTACGCTTCCTGTTCCTTTGATTAAATCCACTGATTGTATCCAAGCCCCTGGAATAAAATTCAAGCCATAAGTCCTTGCCAAACCTCGCATAAATGGCAAATTTTCGGTGTTGATAAGTACATAAGTACCTTCCAAACCTAACATTCGGATTTGTTTTGTCCCTGTAACTGCATCGGGATAACTCACGTCAACCGAAGCGTTGGTTTCAAAAATTTCAGATAAATTACAACAAGCGGCTTTGGTAAATTCTTTGCGAGTAATTATTTGATTAAGCAAAGGACTTTCAGTATCTACAAAACTACTTGCGGCTTTCACTTCTACTGCTTGAATTTGAGAGTTTTCTTCTTTGAGCGTAATATTTACAAAATTCTGGCTATCTATCAGCAAGGTATCATTCACAAAACCTACTGCGTTGAATACTAAATGCCTACTTTCAGAGGTTTTTTCCAAGCGAAATTCTCCTTTCTCGTTGGTAGTAGTTCCTTTTTGCGTACCAAGCCAAAAAATATTTGCACCTACAATAGGCTTTTTTTGTGTGTCTTGCACAATACCTTGAAGGTGTTGTGCTTGCAAGATAACTCCTACAAAATAGTATAAAATAAAAATTGTGCGTTTCATAACCTCAAAATTTTAGAGTGAATTGAAATTTTGTTCAAAAGTGTTTTGAGTTTTTTACAGAAAAAATCAGATGTAGCAAAGGCTATTTGCCTGCGAAAGAGAGGTTGAACGCACAATCAAATCAAATAACGACAAATAAATTGAAGTAAAGTTTTTCCATACCGTTGGGGCGGCGGATTAGCAAATTGAAAGGGAGAAAAAAATTGTTTGTCAAGAGATATTGCTAAAAAAGGCTCAAAACTGAAAAGTAGAGGCAAATCAGGCGAGTGATATAATTTAGCAGTTGAATTGAGAGAAAAATCTGTGGTGAGTTTGTAAATTTTTGTACTTTCTACGCAACAAGACGATTTCTGCAAATTACGATGACAACCTTCTGTATCTTTGACCTCACAAGCACTGCAACACAGGTTTTGAGGTTTGCTGAAAATAAAAACTTTTTCTCCTCGCAGCTTGCACGAATGTTTGAACACAACAATGCCTCCTTGCGTAATGAAAATTACACCCACCAGCCCAATAATCACTATGGAACGAAATATTTGAGGCATTGTAAGTAACGTTAATATTGTAACTTTTATTTTGTCTTGAAACAAAAACAAAACTCTAAAAGTTCAAAATTATTCTACGCACGCACAAAAAATAATTTTGAGGAAATTTGTTATCAAATTTCGTTGGGCATACTTCGGCTATAATCAGTATTTATTAAAAGTTTTTCAATGCATAACTCTGAAATCACCTTTTCAAAATCATATATTTTGCCCAGCTACTGCAATATTTTTTTCAAAAAAACGTAGTTTTGCAACAAAAAGCACATAAAGCAGTTTTCCTATCAAGAAGTTTTGTAACTTTGCAACACCAAAATTTGAACACATCTCTGCAATTGATCGCATTTCTGTGTTTTTTGTAAATTTCAAGATTTATTTATGCGAAAAAGTTTTTTTGGTTGTGGGCTAATTTGCCTGATTGTTTTAGTGGCTTGTTCTAAAAAAGAAAATACCCCACAAAAGCCTGTATCTTTGGCAGTTTTGGAGTTAAAAGAACAAGATGTAGAAGATTATGACCTGTATGTGGCTGATATTCAGGCGGTTAAAAATGTTGAAATCCGTACCAAAGTAGCAGGTTTTTTGGAGCAGATTTTTGTAGATGAAGGAAAAAAAGTAAGTAAAGGACAAGCGCTTTTCAAAATCAATGACCTTGAATACAAAGCCGAAGTAGCTACTGCAAATGCTAACTTGCAAACCGCTATTGCAGAAGCTCGTACCGCTGAAATTGAAGTAGAGCGAGTAAAACTTTTAGTGGAAAAAAAGGTAGTTTCTGATGTAGAACTCAAAATGGCAGAAGCCAAGTGGAAAGCCGCTCTTGCCAAAGTAGAAGAGGCTCGTGCCGAACTGCAAAAAGCTGAACTCAAACTTTCCTATACAACCATCACTGCTCCTTTTGATGGCTTGATTGATAGAATTCCTCTCAAAATTGGTAGCCTTTTGCAAGAAGGTACTTTGCTTACAACCATTTCAGATAATTCATTTATGTATGCTTACTTCAAAATCACGGAAAACGAATATTTGGAGTACATGAAAAAACGTCAAGCAGATACAAGCGTAAAACAGCAAATTATTAAACTCATGCTTTCTGATAACAGCATTTACGCTTACGAAGGAGTTATTGAGACATTGGAAGGAGATTTTGAAGGAGGAGCAGGCTCTATTGCTTTCAGAGCTAAGTTCCCTAATCCCGACCGCCTGCTCAAACACGGTGCCACAGGCAAAGTACGAGTTCCACGGAAGTTTCAAAAAAGTATTCTTGTACCTCAGAAAGCAGTTTTGGAAATTCAAGACAAAAATTATGTGTATGTACTTGATAACAACAACAAAACTAAATTACGCAGTTTTGTTCCAATGAGAAGACGTGAGAATTTTTATATTGTCAAATCAGGTTTGAAAGCAGGTGAAAAAATTGTGTTGGAAGGCATCCAAGATTTGAAAGAAGGTATCAGCGTAAGCCCCAAAATAATCCCAATAGATAGTTTGGTAGCTGAAAATCTCTAAAACTATGGTAGAACGTTTTATTCGCCGTCCTGTTTTATCGCTAGTAATTTCCATCTTTTTTGTATTGTTGGGTTTATTGGCTTTATTTCAGCTACCTGTAACGCAATTTCCTGAAATTGCCCCTCCCTCTGTAACCGTTACTGCCAAATACACAGGTGCGAATGCCGAAACCTGTATGAATGCCGTTGCTATTACGCTGGAAAGAGCTATCAATGGTGTTCCAGGCATGACCTACATGAGTACGGTTATCAATAATAGCGGTGTTACGCTGATTACGGTATATTTCAAAGTAGGTACAGACCCCGATGTGGCAGCGGTAAGCGTGCAGAATCGTGTTGCTACGGTGATTGACGAACTGCCCGAAGAAGTTATCCGAGCAGGTGTTTCTACGGAAAAGGAAGTCAATAGTATGCTGATGTACCTGAATATTTACAGCAACGACGATAACGCAGATGAAGAGTTTATCTACAACTTCGCCGATATAAATATCATCAAAGAGCTAAAACGCATAGATGGAGTAGGTTTTTGTGAAATTTTAGGTTCAAAAGAATACGCTATGCGTATTTGGCTCAAACCCTACCGAATGAGTTCGTATAAAATCAGCCCTGCCGATGTAATTGCCGCCATACGCAAACAAAATATTGAAGCTGCACCTGGAAAAACAGGCGAAAGCTCTGCCAAGAAAGCCCAAAGTTTAGAGTATGTATTACGCTACACAGGAAAATTCAAAACCCCCGAAGAGTATGAAAATCTTGTCATTCGTGCCGAAAAAGATGGCTCTATTTTGCGTCTGAAAGATATTGCAGACGTAGAATTTGGCTCACTTACCTACTCAATGGTTTCCAAAACTAACGGCAGACCTTCGGCGTCCATTATGATAAAACAACGCCCTGGCTCCAATGCCGCCGAAGTTATCAAAAACATCAAAGCCAAAATGGCTGAACTTAAAGAAACTTCTTTCCCACCAGGTATGACGTATAGCATTGCGTATGATGTTTCCCGTTTTTTAGATGCTTCTATTCACGAGGTTATTAAAACGCTTATTGAGGCTTTTATTTTGGTGTTTATTGTAGTATATCTTTTCTTGCAAGATTTCCGTTCTACCGTGATTAGTGCTTTGGCAGTACCTGTGGCACTTGTGGGAACTTTTGTATTCCTTCAACTACTCGGCTTTTCAATCAATATGCTTACACTTTTTGCGTTGGTGTTGGCTATTGGAATTGTGGTGGATAATGCGATTGTAGTAGTGGAAGCTGTTCACGTCAAAATGCACGAAAAGCACTGCACTCCCTTACAGGCAACTATTGAGGCAATGAACGAAATTGCAGGAGCTATTTTGGCAATTACTTTGGTGATGTCGGCAGTATTTGTGCCTGTGGCGTTTCTTTCGGGACCTGTGGGTATATTTTACCGACAATTTTCGCTTACTTTGGCTTTTGCTATTGTTATTTCAGGTATCAATGCCTTAACCTTTACACCTGCTTTGTGTGCTTTGTGGCTCAAACATACGCATTACCACGATGCAGAAGAAGGCGATGAGCCTCTCAAAAGGACTTGGATTTACAGATTTTTTGAAAAATTCAATCAGAAATATGAATGGGTAGAAGATTTTTACAAAAATGTAGTAGAAAGAATAGCCCCTCTTAAAAAAGTTACGCTACTTGCCATTGTAATGGCTATTGTGTTGGTGGTGGGCATTAGTAAAATTCTACCCACAGGTTTTATTCCCACCGAAGACCAAGGTATGATTTACGTAAGTGTAACTTCACCAGTGGGTTCAACATTGGAGCGAACCAGTGCCACTTTGGATAAAATTCAGAAGGCTCTGCAAAATCACCCTGCTGTAGAGTCTATTTCTACTTTGGCGGGTTATAGCATTCTCACCGAATCAACGGGTTCAGCTTATGGCATGGGAATGATTAACCTGAAACCCTGGGAAGACCGCAAAGAAACTGCCGAAGAACTTACTCGTATTTTTGCCGATATTACGCAAAATATTAAGGATGCTCAAATTGAGTTTTTCTTGCCTCCTACGGTGCCAGGTTTTGGCAATGCCAGTGGTTTTGAGTTACGTTTGCAAAACAAAACCGAAGACCTTTCACTTCCCAAAACAGCCCAAATTACACAAAAATTTATAGAGGCTTTACAAAAACGCCCTGAAATTAAAAATGCTTTCACCACCTTCAACGCTGATTTTCCACAATATCTCATTCATATTGACCAAGAAGTTGCCGCCAAAAAAGGGGTGAGCATTGAAAATGCTATGGAAACTTTACAAGCTCTTGTAGGTAGTTACTATGCGTCTAATTTTATTCGTTTTGGGCAAATGTATAAGGTAATGATTCAACTCAAACCGCAATATCGTTCCAAACCCGAAGATATTTTACAACTTTATGTCAAAAATGACCAAGGCGAAATGATACCTTTTTCGTCTTTTGTGCGTTTGGAGCGTGTTTTTGGGGCAGAGCAGATTACACGTTACAATATGTATATTACTGCTCTTATCAATGGTGAAGCGGCAGAAGGGTATAGCAGTGGGGATGCTATTCGGGCAGTAGAAGAGGTTGCCAAAGAGGTTTTGCCCAAAGGTTATGTAATTGATTGGTCAGGAATTACGAGAGAAGAGATTTTGGCAGGTAATCAAACTCTTTATATTTTCCTGATTTGCTTGCTATTCGTGTATCTGATACTCTCGGCTCAATACGAAAGTTTTGCTTTGCCTTGGGCGGTATTACTTTCTTTGCCTTTTGGGGTATTTGGTTCATACTTTTTCCTGAAAATCACAGGTTTAGAAAATAACATCTATGCCCAAGTAGCTTTGGTAATGCTTGTGGGACTTTTAGGCAAAAACGCTATTCTGATTGTAGAATTTGCTATTCAACGGCAAAAGCAAGGTATTTCGGCATTACAGGCGGCAGTAGAAGGAGCAGGTTCGCGTTTGCGTCCTATCTTGATGACTTCGCTTGCCTTTATTGCAGGATTGATACCTTTATGTTTGGCTTCGGGAGCAGGTGCCGCAGGTAATCAATCTATTGGCATTGCTTCTGTGGGTGGTATGCTCATTGGTACGATTATGGGGGTATTTGTTATTCCTGGCTTGTATGTAATTATGGCTGAATTAGGCAAGAAAAAAGCTAAAACAAATCTCGTTTCAGAAGATAGCCACGTTACCAAAGAACAAGAAACACTGATTTATTCGGAAAAAGACTAATCATTCAAATTTTAAGCTATGAACTTGCAGAAATATTGCTTTTGGGGATTGACACTGCTTATTTTCTCCTGCCAACGTTATTTTGTGCCTGTGCAAGAACCTTTGAAAATAGATGTTCTTACAAATTTTAACTCCGCAGAAAAAGATACAAATTCGGTGGCTTTGCTCAAATGGCAAGATTTTTTCAATGATGAATATTTATCTAATTTGATTGCAGAAGCATTGCAAAATAACCGAGATTTACAAATCGCTCTACAACGCATTGAAAAAGCCAAAGCCGAATATCTTTATACCAAAGGCGTACTTTTGCCTAATTTACGTTTGCACGTTTCGGCAGGTGCAGATAAGTTTGGCGATTTTACTATGAATGGTGTAGGTAACTTTGATACCAACCTTTCAGGGAATATCAATGAAAATCAACGTATTCCCACAAGCCCTACACCTGATTTTTTTGTAGGATTGCGAAGTAGCTGGGAAATTGATATTTGGACAAAATTACGTAGTTCTAAAAAGGCTCAACAAGCTCGTATTTTAGCTTCACAAGAATATAAAAACTTGATTGTTACAGAGTTAGTATCTCAAATTGCTTCTTTGTACTATCAACTTTTGGCTTTGGATAGTGAATTAGGTGTGGTTATCAAAAATATACAACTACAAGAGCAAGTTTTGGGCTTAATGAAAATTCAGAAAGAGGCAGGTAGAGCTACTGAACTGGCTGTTCAGCAAACGCAAGCCCAACTCTACCGAACTCGGAGTTTGCAACTACTTTTGGAAAATCAAATTGTGGATTTGGAAAATCAAGTTAATTTTTTGTGTGGCAGAATGCCCCAAAAAGTACAACGCAATCCAAATCCGTTGGAAAGACCTGTACCCACTATACGCACAGGCACACCTATGCAGATGTTACGCTTACGTCCTGATGTGCGGTTGGCAGAAAAGCAGTTGGAAGCGGCTCGTTTTGAAGTGCGTTCTACTCAGGCGGCTTTCTTGCCCTCGCTCAATATTGATACGTATGCAGGTTTTAATTCCTTCAAGGGCGATATGCTTTTCAATCCTGCTTCGCTAACTTATGGCATTTTAGCAGGTTTGATGGCACCAATTTTTCAGAATAACGCTCTCAAAGCAAACTACAAAGCAAGTGTAGCCCAAAACTACGAGGCTTATTTTGAATATCAAAAAACTTTGTTACGAGCTTTTCAAGAAGTGCAAACCTTTCAGAAAATCCTCACCAATTTAGAGCAAGTCTATGACTTGCGAAACAAAGAAGTAGAAGAGTTGCAAAGAGCTATTATCACTGCCCAAGATTTATTCAAAACAGGTTTTGCTAATTATTTGGAAGTAATTACCACTCAAAAAGCCGTTTTAGAGGCAGAGATAGACTTATTTGAAATTCGTTTGCATCAGTTTCAATATAGCATTGCTTTGTATAGAGCTTTGGGAGGAGGTTGGCGTTAGGAATTTCTTTTTAGCTCAAAAATTTGTATTTTTGTAAAAAATGCAAGTACATGGAAACCACCATTTTACATATTCCTGAAAGATTGAGTTTCACGGATGATGAATTTTTTGAGTTTTGCAGACAAAACGACCACCTCAAATTTGAACGAACCGCACAAGGAGATATTGTAGTTATGGCACTTACAGGTGGAAAAACAGGTAGAGCAAATATAAAAATTGCTTATGAAATTGAGTTTTGGAACAGACAAACAAATTTCGGTGAAGTATTTGACTCCAGCACAGGATTTCGTTTGCCTGATACTTCTATCAAGTCGCCTGATGTGGCAGTGGTGAGAAAAGAGCGTTGGGAGGCATTGAGCGAGGAGCAGAAAGAAAAATTTGTACCTCTTTGCCCCGATTTTGTGATAGAACTTAAATCTACTTCCGATAGACTCAAAGATTTACAACAGAAAATGCAAGAATGGCTCCGCAATGGCGTGCAACTTGCTTGGCTCATTGACTTGCAAGAACAGAAAATTTACATTTACACACCTCATTTGCCTGAACCTGAAATTGTAGAAGGTTTTACTAATCAAGTGATTACAGGTAAGGAAGTTTTGCCTAATTTGAAAGTAGATTTGAGTATATTGTTGTAACTTGAACAGGTATATTTTATCACAGGCAAATAGTGAATTTCTACATTAGACTTTATCTCTCACAGAGCAGATAAATTTGTCTGTTTATTAAAGCCTCGTATTTGATGTCTTACGTTTTGTTAGAGCAAGTCTTTAGGTAAAAAATGTGTAAAAGTATCACCTCGTAATCCTAAACGGATAGTTTCTACGGAAATTACTTCATTGGGAGCGATATTGCCAAGATTGACATTAGCTCCTAAAAGTTTTACAAACCACACCTGTTGAGATTTTTGAGGAGCTTCCCAAATAATTTTTTCAGCAGGAATAGTGTGGATAATCTCTTTAACGAGTCCTTGTCGCACTTCACCTGAATCACGAAATAGCCCCACAGTACCTGATTCTCTTGCCTCACCAATTACTTTCCAAGCACCTGCTTGCAATTCGGCTTGCATAAGTTCTATCCACTGATAAGGGGCTAAAATTTTCTCTGCATCTTTGGAGCCAACTTCTGAAAGTACTACTACTTGTTTAGCCAATTCACTGATATACTTACACTTTTCTTCATGAGGAATTTCAATAGAGCCATCAGAAACCTCAGCGTAAGGCATTTGATATTTTTCCAAAAGTCTTTGATAATCAGAAAATTGCTTGCGAATGATAAAAGCCTCAAATAGCGTTCCACCAAAATAGGTAGGAATACCCGCCGACCGATAAACTGCTAACTTTTCTTTCAGATTTGCCGTAACATACGAAGTAGCCCACCCCAATTTGACCATATCAATATAATCACCTGCTACTTCTAATAAATCTTCTACTTGTCTAACACTCAATCCTTTGTCCATTACCATAGTTAGCCCTACTTGGCGAGGCTTTTCGGTGCGTTCAGGGATATGGTTTAAGGAATAGTGCATAAAATAATTAGTTGTTGGTTGAAGCATAGGAATAGTTTATTCGTTTTTAGCTATCAATTTCATTAAAGCATTAACATCTTGACGTATGGAGCTATCTACTTCCATCAAATCACTAATGGTTTGAATGGCATGGATAACCGTGCTATGGTCTCTACCTCCGAAATGGTAACCAATCGCTTTGAGCGAAAGTTCTGTATATTCTTTACAAAGATACATTGCAATCTGACGAGCCTTAACAATATGTTGCGTACGGCTTTTCCCCTTGATTTCATCTTCCTTCACATCAAAATAATGACAAACTACTTTCTGTATATGTTCAATATCTATTTCACCTGTTGTTTCGGGTCGGCGTTCATCTACTCTTTGAATAAGATGTTTGATGGTTTCACGGGCTAATTGTAAGTCAATTTCTCTACGTTCTAAATTAGAACGAGCCAAAAGCGAAACTATGACTCCTTCTAATTCACGAATGTTGCTATCAATATTGTTAGCCAAATACTCTACTACATCGTAGCTAATTTCAATACCTTCATTTTGAAGTTTTTTCAAAATGATTGCTACACGGGTTTCAAAGTCAGGTTGTTGCAGGTCGGCAGTGAGTCCCCACTTAAAGCGAGAAAGTAATCTATCCTCCAAGCCTTGTAGTTCTTTGGGGGGACGGTCGCTAGTCATGATGATTTGCTTACCATGCTGATGTAAATGATTAAAAATGTGGAAAAACATTTCTTGCATTTTTTCTTTGCCTGCAAAAAATTGCACATCATCAATGATAAGCACGTCTATTTGCAGATAAAAATTTTTCAGTTTTTGTACTCTATCATTCTTGATTTCCTCAAAAAACTGATTAACAAATTTTTCGGAGGAAACATATACCACAATTTTTTCAGGAGAATTGAAGCGAATATGATTAGCAATTGCTTGTACCAAATGTGTTTTGCCCAGCCCCACCCCTCCGTACAACATGAGCGGATTGAAAGCAGTTACCCCTGGTTTTTTGGCAACCGCCAGCCCAGCGGCACGAGCCAAACGATTGCAATCGCCTTCTACGAAATTATCAAAAGTATAATTTTCGTTGAATTGTATTTCTCTGAAAAAACTTTCATATTCTTTCAAGATTTGCATTTTTCTTTTCTGCAAATCTGCATTCACCTTACTTTCAGCAGGTTTGATATCTAAATCAATTTTGGTATTCGGTACGGTCATGGTTTTGGGCAAATTATGAGCATTCCCCTTATCCACCACTACCGAATACTCTAATTTCCCTTCGGGTCCGAGTTCTTTATCAATGGCTTTACGTAAAATCTCTAAGTAGTTTTCCTCAATATATTCGTAATAAAATGGACTAGGAACTTGAATAGTAAGGGTATTATTGTAAAGACTCAAAGGGATGATAGGTGCAAACCAAGTATTGAAAGTGTGTTCGGGCAAAGCACTACGTATGGTTTTCAAGCAATTTTCCCAAACACTTCTGCAATCTTTGTTCATGGAATAAGGATTATGCGTTGTAGGTTTAAGCACAGCAAGATATAGTTTTAAGTTTTTGAAAAATTAGGTCGTCTCTTTCAAAAATGATAAAAAGAGTTCAGTTTTTTGAATAATTTTAGTGGAAACAGGGGTACAAAAGTGCTAAAAAAAACTGAGAGCAAAAAAGGAATTTGAAGGAAAATTTACGAGAAAAACCACAAAAATTTAATTTTCAAAATTTTTATATTTGGTGGCAAAATTAGATTTTGTCTAATAGATAAGCTATCTGCACAATAGGCAAATACAAAAATGAACCAAACATGATTCGCAGAGCAGAACGAGGTGCTTGGTCTTTCATGAGAGCAAAACTTTGTGCCGCAAACAAACAACCTGCCGCAGTTACTACTATTGCCGACTTTATGCCTGTAAGACCAAATAACGCAGGCAATAAACTGATAGGAATCAAGAAAAGCGTGTAAATCATGATTTGAATAGCAGAATTAAGACTTCTCCCTTCACGCGAAGGTAGCAATCGGAAACCTGCTCTTTGATAATCTTCATCTAAAACCCAAGCTATTGCCCAAAAATGCGGAAATTGCCAAATGAACTGCACCGCAAAAATAATTAAAGCCTCAAAAGAAATCTGATTAGTAGCGGCAGTCCAGCCTAATAGAGGAGGTAAAGCACCTGGAATTGCCCCTACAAATACTGCAAAAGAGCCTTTTTGTTTGAGTGGCGTATAAACAAAACCATATAAAAATACTGAAACCAAAGATAATACTGCTGTAAGTGTATTTGTAAAAACTGCTAAAAGCGTAATGCCTATTAAAAGTGTAAGCAAAGTAAAACGGATTGCTTCACCTACTTGCAACACCCCCAAAGGTAAAGGGCGGTTTTGAGTGCGTGTCATGATTTTGTCAAGGTCTTTTTCTAAGATTTGGTTGATAGTTACCGAGGCACCTGATACCAAAAAGCCTCCTAACGTAAGTGCCGTAAAGGAAAGCCAATCAAAAGGAGGTTGTTTGCCAAAAATATAACCAAAAGAAGCCGAAAAAGCTACTAAAAACGACAAACGAGGCTTCAAAAGTAACCAATAGGCTTTTGTTTTGCTTATGTTGTAAATTTTTTCAGTAGCAAGCATTATTTGAAAATTTAACGCAAATATATCAAAAAACTCTTAAAAAAATGTTTTTGTTCCTATTGATTTGAAAATTTGCTTTTGTTTTTCTTTCCCAAAAATTTTACTTTTGCCCCTTGAAAGTTGAAAGTTTAGAGTTTGGGAGCAAAATTTGAAGTTTGATAAGGTTTATCAAAAATCTACTAAATCTCCCTGTACTCAATACTCTGTACTCTGTACTCAATACTTAATACTCTGTACTCAATACTCAATACTAACCTACTAATTACCTCCAAATATGACTTGCCACGAAATTCGCCAGCAATTCTTAGATTTTTTTAAGAGCAAAGGGCATCTGATTGTACCTTCGGCACCGCTTGTGTTGAAAAATGACCCTACCTTGATGTTTATTAACTCGGGAATGGCTCAATTCAAAGATTTCTTTTTAGGAACCAAACCTCCTACTGCCCCACGTATTGCTGATACGCAAAAATGCTTACGCGTTACGGGCAAACACAACGATTTAGAAGATGTAGGACACGATACCTATCATCATACCTTTTTTGAAATGCTTGGCAATTGGTCTTTTGGGGATTATTTCAAGGAAGAAGCCATTGCTTGGTCTTGGGAATTGCTTACCGAAGTGTATAAATTACCCAAAGAACGATTGTATGCTACGGTTTTTGAAGGAGATGAGAAAGAAAATTTGCCCAAAGATACCGAAGCCTACGAAATTTGGAAAAAATACCTACCCGAAGAGCGTATTTTATTTGGTAGTAAAAAAGATAACTTCTGGGAAATGGGTGAGGTAGGTCCTTGCGGACCTTGTACAGAAATCCACATTGACTTACGCGATGAAGCTGAAATTCAGCAAATAGCAGGTAGAGAGCTTATCAATAAAGATAATCCGTTGGTGATTGAAATTTGGAACAATGTTTTTATGCAATACGAACGCAAAGCCGATGGCTCACTTGTCTTGCTTCCTGCCAAACACGTAGATACAGGCATGGGTTTTGAACGGCTTTGTATGGCTATTCAGGGCAAAAAATCTAATTACGACACCGATATTTTTCAGCCACTCATTGCTTTTGTGGCTCAAAAGGCAAATACAACTTATGGTAAAAATCCTCAAACGGATGTCGCTTTGCGTGTCGTTGCCGACCATATCCGAGCCGTAGCCTTTACGATTGCCGATGGGCAACTTCCCGCCGCCACAGGAGCAGGTTATGTAATACGCCGTATCTTACGCCGTGCTGTGCGTTATGGTTATTCGTATTTAGGTTTCAAAGAACCTTTTTTCAATGAAATTGTCCCTTTGCTTGCCGAGCAGTTCCAGAATGTTTTTCCTGAACTCAAAGCACAAGAAAAATTTGTGCAGAATGTAATTTTGGAAGAAGAAAAGTCCTTCTTGCGTACTTTGGAAAATGGCTTGCAAACTCTTTCACAAGCTATTACCAAAGAAGAAAATTTGCAAAATGGCAAAGTAATAACAGGCAAAATCGTTTTTGAACTTTATGATACTTATGGCTTTCCTGTGGATTTGACGGCTCTCATTGCCAAAGAAAAAGGTCTTTCCATTGACGAAGAGGGTTTTAAGCGAGAATTAGAAATTCAGCGAGAACGTTCTCGCAAAGCACAAGCCCAAGAAGCCGCTGATTGGGTCATTCTTTCAACAGAAAATACTGATACCGAATTTATTGGTTATGATTACACGCAAAGCATTGCAAAAGTTTTGCGTTACCGAAAAGTGAAAGAAAAAAATAAAATACTTTATCATTTTGTTTTGGACAAAACGCCTTTTTACGCAGAAAGCGGAGGACAAGTAGGAGATTCGGGAGTATTTCGGATACAAGATACAAGACATGAGACACAAGACATAAGACACAAGACACAAGAAGCTATTTTTATTTCCGATACTAAAAAGGAAAATGACCTTATCATTCACATTTCAGAAGATAAAAATTGCGAAAAGTTTGTACATTTTTTAGAACAAAACCCTACTGCTGAAATTTTTGCTCAAATTGATGAAAATAAACGTTTGCTTACACGAAATAATCATTCTGCTACCCACCTTTTGCATGCGGCTTTGCGTAAGGTATTGGGTAATCATGTGCAACAGAAAGGCTCTCTGGTGAGTGAAAAAATCTTACGTTTTGATTTTTCGCATTTTGCCAAACTCACTGATGAAGAAATTGAGCAAATTGAACGCATTGTTAATGAAAAAATCCGCCAAAATATTCCGTTAGAGGAACGTCGTAATGTTCCTCTGAAAGAAGCTACTGAAAAGTTGGGAGCTATTGCTCTTTTTGGAGAAAAATACGGAGATTTTGTTCGTGTGATTACTTTTGATGAAAACTTTTCACGCGAGTTATGCGGTGGCACACACGTAGCCGCAACAGGAGAAATTGGTTTTTTTAAGATTATTTCAGAAAGTTCTATTTCAGCGGGCGTGAGGCGTATTGAGGCAATTACAGCGATAGAGTCTGAAAAATGGGTGCGTCAGGAAGAGAAACTTTTAGAGCAAATCCGTGAAATGCTCAAAAATCCCAAAGATTTACTCAAAGCCATTCAGCAACTCACAGAGCAAAAAAATCTTTTGGAAAAGAAAGTAGAACGTTATGAGCAAGCCCAAGCCCAAGCTGAAAAACAACGCATTTTGCAAGAAAATCTACAAAAAGTTGATAATATCAACCTAATAATTGCTCAAATTCAAGTGGCAAATGCCGATTTAATGAAGCAAATGGCTTTTGAACTCAAAAATCAAGTGGAAAACTTGATAGCAGTACTTGCAGCAAATATTCAGGATAAGCCTCAGATTGCTGTGATGATTTCAGAAAATTTGGTGCAAGAGAAAAATTTAGATGCTTCTAAAATAGTCAAGGAACTTGCCAAAGAAATCAAAGGGGGTGGTGGCGGACAAAACTTCTTTGCCACTGCTGGCGGTAGTGATATAAGTGGGCTAAACAAGGTTTTGCAAAAGGCAAAAGAAATATTAGTTTAATGCATTGTAACTCACTTCAAAAAACCTGATTTTAAGCCCCTCTTTTGACCTTCTGGCTTTATTGACAAAGCATACTTTGGCTTAATTACTGAGTACAGCCAAAGTATGCTTGAACGCAATGAAGGGGTTGGCAACTTTTTACTATAAAACGTGAGTTATTAGTTAAGTTTTTGATATGCAGTTATTTGTGGAAAACATTTTGGATAATTGTAAAAATAATTGGGCTTGTATTGTACTTATCCAAGATTTAGCTACACAATTCAAATTAGTAAGTTGATAGCTTGGAGGTTAGGTGAGTCCCCCTCTCCTTTGGAGCTACTATTAGGACACAAAATGAGCAAGTTGCCAACCTTCAAAAACTTGCTTAAAATAGAGTAGCCCTCTGAAAAGAGAGATAACCCCTGCTTGTTTTTCGTGAGGCTTCCACCCTCCCATACGAGCTAATACCCAGTAAGCCCATTGTAAAGAATTAGCTGGATAAGGGTTCTTTTGTTTAGGAGTTTTTCCTTCATACTTAACATTGCAAGCTCGCAAACAAGCTAACTCTTGTTCAGAAAACGTTTGTTGCATATCCACAGGTTGCTTGGTTTTAGAAACCTCGTGTAACAACAATACACGATTGACCACGTGCAAACCTATCATACTCAAACAAACCAAAGCTTTTCCTGACTCAAGTTGAGAGTTTTCTATCTGTAATCCTTTATTTTTCAATAATCTGAACACTTGCTCTATCAGCCAGCGTTCTTTGTAAAAATCTATTACCTGCTTGGCTTGCTCTATATTTTCTACCTTGTGGGTCGTCAACAAACGCCAATGAATAGCTTGCTGACCCACAGGAACACTACTCGGCTCTTCTCGGGCTTCTACCACATATATCGGTAGCGTCTTACCTTGCAAAGACCTAGGCGACAAATCCACACGGGCATATTTGACCTCAATGCGTGCCTGCCGCCCTATCCGCTG
>JANWZC010000353.1 GCA_025054975.1 Raineya sp. | reverse complement strand
TATGTATCTGTGTTTCATCCTTCACCCCACTAGAAGAAATCCGGAATGCCTTTACTGCCCAAGTAAGGTAATCTTTCCACTCAGCTTTTCGTAAGGGCAGCCCCTCGCGAATGGCAGGTTCATCTATTTGAATCACTTTAATTCCTGCTTGCTCCAAATCTAATACTTCATCGCGTATAGCTAAGGCAATCTGATAACAGCTTTCCCACCTGGGTTGATCATCACGTACAAATGACCATTGTAAAATAGTTACAGGGCCTGTGAGCATTCCCTTCACAATTTTTTTGGTAAGTGACTGCGCATAGCTAGACCATTTTACTGTCATAGGTCCGGGCCGCTGCACATCCCCATACAAGATAGGCGGTTTTACACACCGACTGCCATAACTTTGCACCCAGCCGTTTTCCGTAAACACAAATCCCTCCAACTGTTCCCCGAAATACTCCACCATATCATTCCGCTCAAATTCTCCGTGTACTAGCACATCTATTCCTATTTCCTCCTGCCATCGAA
>JANWZC010000352.1 GCA_025054975.1 Raineya sp. | reverse complement strand
TTTGAGTAAGCCCTTGCTACTTTTATCAGGGGGCATTGAGTTGTTTCGTAATCTACTAATATCAAATTACCTTGTGGTGTGATAAGTATGTTATCAGTTTTCAGGTCGCCGTGAGCAAAAGGTTGCTCCAAGAGCCACAAAGCCAGCCTATCAAAACTTAAAGCCAAATGGAAAATAGGATAAGCATCGTTTGCCTCAATTAGTCTGCGAAGATATTGTGCAAGGGTTTCGCCTTCAATCCAGTCCATACAAATCACGGGCAAGAAACGGTCTTGTACCCAAAGTTCCTCGTCAAGAGCTAAGTAATTCACAAAGTAACTTGCAGGGTTATTCTGCAAATATCGGCTAATGGCACGGCTACGCTGAAAGGTTTCGGGGTGCAGTTGGGTGAAACATTTGAGAGCGTGCAGAGTGCCACGTTCTTTGTGTTGCATCTTAAAGACTACGGCAGTTCTACCACTACTAAAAATAAACTCGTCATTTTCATCTCTGCAAGGCACAAGGGGCAAAGTC
>JANWZC010000351.1 GCA_025054975.1 Raineya sp. | reverse complement strand
AAGATAAGTGAAAGGTTTTATTTTAATCCCCGCTTTGAGTATGCAAGAGGAAATCCTATTACTTCTAAAGAAGTACCTGCTTCAAATTTAGATGAAAATTATAGTACCATTTGCCAAAGATTTACTCCTGAAATCACTTTGCAGTACACGGGAATTAAAAATCAATTTGATTTTGGGGGTGGTTTTATTGCAAACACGGTTACAAGTTTTGCCCGCAACGGCATACCCGCTATGATTGTTGCAGAGGGCGATAGTGTTACCTTTGTGCGAAGAGATGCTTTCTATGTGTTTGGGCAATATATTCGTAAAATTGAACCTTTTGTATTGAGTCTAGGAGGTAGATACGAAAATACCTTCTGGGGCAATGCTTTTGCTCCACGTGCCGCCCTGAACTATATTGCTCCTAATCAAAAAATTTATGCTAAACTTTTGTATGGTGAGGCTTTCCGTGTGCCACTTATTTGGCAAGTATATTCAGCTCAATACTTTACAACTCAGTCTAATCTTACCCCAGAGTTAAGTCGTACTTTTGAATTTGAAATAGGATA
>JANWZC010000350.1 GCA_025054975.1 Raineya sp. | reverse complement strand
GAATGTAGGTGTAAGCACCACATACAAAAAGCTAACAACTTCTTTACAAGTGGAAAACCTAACAAATACCATTTATCGAGATTATTTGAATCGGTGGCGGTATTATGCGAATGAAATTGGTAGAAACTTCATTTTGCAACTTTCGTATATTTTTTAGTTTAACTCAAAACTTGTAGTCTTATGAAAAATTTGCACAAATTTTCGGTTTTGATGCTTGCAGGAACTTTATTTTTAGGAGCTTGCAAGAAAAAAGATGACCACGAACACACGCATGATGTTATTACGAAAGTAGTAGTACGTTTTAGTTCAGGTTCAGAAACCGTAACCATGACTTGGGAAGATACCGATGGATTAGGTAGCAATCCGCCTGTAGTGCAAAATGGAAGACTTAAACCTAATACTGCCTATGATATTGATATTTCATTGGCAGGAGAGGGGGGAAAAGATATTACAGGAGAAATCATAGCAGATGCTGATTTTCATCAAGTTTATTATGGTTTTCCTTCTACGCTTTTCAGTAGTTTTCAGTACAAAGACCAAGATAGCAAA
>JANWZC010000034.1 GCA_025054975.1 Raineya sp. | reverse complement strand
CAAGAATTACAGGAATTTTTTGAAAGTATAGAATTGCCAAAAAATGAAATTCGGTTTGATGTATGCAGTAGGATTACAAACGTTTCAAATTTTATTGAAAGTCAGTTAGAAGCAATAAGACACCAAAAGGCAAACCGAATAGGATTGAATTGTTTGGAAAGATTAGAAAAGTTAAGAGAATTGCTGAAAAGTGCTTAAAACCCTACATTTTTTTCATTTCATACAAAGGTAGAAAATAATTTTGAAAAAGTCAATAGAAAAGAAAAAAAATTTGAACTTATTTTTTACCCAAAAAACTAAAAAAGTGCATTTCCATAACAGGAAAGCACTTTCGGGTGGAGTTTGAGGGATTCGAACCCCCGACCCTCTGCTTGTAAGGCAGATGCTCTGAACCAGCTGAGCTAAAACTCCTTTCTTTGAAGTAAATTTGGACTGCAAATCTAATACTTCTTTCTACACCTTCCAAATTTTTTTACAAAAAATTTTTCTATTTTTTTGAAACACTATGCACAATTTGCAAACAACCACAAATTTAGATAGTAAAGACACATTGTGTTGTCAAACACAATTACCTCGTCTCTAAACAGAAAAATTACAAAATCATTAACCAATTGTGTGTGTCTTCTATCTCGCCATTGCGTAATTGGGTGAGGTAATCATAAATTCTATTGCCCAAAGTACGTTTTTCAAGAGGAGGTAATTCATAATCCTTTCCTTCGTAGTGCATAATTTTCACGTGTGCCACTACCGCCGCTGTACCTAAGCCAAAGGCTTCATCAAGCGTACCATTTTGCAAGGCTTCTACAATTTCTTTTACACTTACCTTACGTTCCTCTACTTCATACCCCCACTCACGAGCCAAAGTAAGCACACTATCACGCGTAACCCCTCGTAAAATGGTATCTCCTAATTCAGGCGTAATTACACGATTGCCTATTCGGAACATAATATTCATAGTGCCGACTTCTTCAATATATTCGTGCGTATGTGTATTTGTCCATAAAGCCTGATGATACCCCATTTTTTGCACTCTTACTGCACCATATAGCGAAGCCGCATAGTTACCTGCAGTTTTCGCTGAACCCATCCCTCCCTGAGCTACACGCGAGTAGTGGGTTTCTATTTTTAGCCGTACAGGCTCGGAATAATAATTACCCACAGGACAAGTGAAAATGATAAATTTATATTCTTGGGAAGGTTTTACACCCAAAAATTCCTCAGAAGCAAACATAAAAGGACGAATATACAAACTTGCCCCTTTTTGTTTGGGTATCCATTTTTTATCTATTTCTACCAGTTGCCTGATACCGCCAATAAATAAGTCTTCGGGTACAGCAGGCATACACATTCTTTCGGCAGAAGCAAGCATACGTTTATGATTTTCCCAAGGACGAAAAATACTTATTCGCCCATCTTTCATATATTGAGCCTTCAAGCCTTCAAAAATACTTTGTCCATAATGTAGAACAGACATGGCAGGACTCATATACAAATTGCCATAAGGCATAATTTTGGCACTTACCCACTCGCCATTTTTGTATTCTGCTACAAGCATATGGTCGGAGAATACTCTTCCAAAACCTAGATTATTAAAATCTACGCTATCTATGCGAGATTGGGTAGTAAGTTCAATTTCCAAAGGCAAGGTTTCAATCATAGATTTGTTTGTTTAGGTGTTTCAGATGCGTGGTTTCCAAGGTATTTCGTCAATGCCTAGTTCTTGGTGCATTTTTCGGCAGAGTACGAACAGATAATCTGAAAGTCGGTTCAAATAGCGAACAATCAATTCACCTGCAATAATTTCTTCCTCATGAGAAAGTTTCAAAACTAATCTTTCAGCACGGCGACAAACAGTACGAGCTATGTGTCCAAAAGAAATCGAAGTATGTCCTCCCGGCAAAATAAAATACCGCATAGGGGGTAATTGCTCATCCATTTTGTCTATTTCATTTTCCAAAAACACTACATCACTTTCCAACAAATCAGGTACTTTCTTTTTTTGATGTTCAGGTTCAGAAGCAAGCAATGAACCAATCGTAAAGAGTCTATCCTGAATTTCTTTCAAAACCTCTCTACGTTTTTCATTCACTTCTTGGTCGCGTACCAACCCAATGTATGAGTTCAGTTCATCAACCGTGCCGTAACTTTCTATGCGTAAGTGAAATTTAGCTACTCGTTTCCCACTTACCAAAGAGGTTTGTCCTTTATCGCCTGTTTTCGTGTAAATTTTCACAGATAAATCTTGTATTTTTTCGCTAACGCAAATAAAAGCATTTTTATTGTAAAACCCAAATACTCGTAGTAAAGTTTAGAACGACTTTAAAAAAAATACAGAATTTCTCTTAAAAACTTGTTTATTTCAACTTTTTTGGGTATTTTGACAAAACTTTAATTGTATGGTTGCAGATATTTTACCTGTACGTTACTCACAAACCGAGTTGGTAGAACTAATGATACCTGCTTATGCTAACTTTGGAGGCAAAATTCACGGGGGTATTTTGCTTTCTATTATGGACAAGGTGGCATATGCGTGTGCATCCAAGCATGCAGGGGCATATTGCGTAACGGTTACGGTGGATAATGTTGAATTTTTGAGTCCTGTGGAAGTAGGTGATTTGGTACGTTTTGCCGCTTCGGTGAATTATGTAGGCAGAACTTCGTTGGTGGTGGGCATAAAGGTTACAGCTGAAAACATCAAAACAGGCGAACAAAGACATACCAATACGAGTTACTTCACTATGGTTGCTAAGGATGAAACAGGCAAACCTACTCTTGTGCCTCGTTTACTTTTAGAAACCGAAGAAGAAGTAAGGCGATTTTTAGAGGCAATGAAACGAAAAGAACTCAAAAAAGAATATTTACAACTTTTTCACGATGCCAAAACAGAATTGAACATTGCACAAGAAATTCAAAAACTCTCACAAGAAAGATGTGTGCTTGCTTTGCGGAATTTGTGAGAATGTTTTTTGAGTCCTTGATTTTCTAATTTGAAACGTAGAGGCTTTTTGGGTAATTTCCGCAAATCTCAAACTCAAAACTTTTAACTCTCAAATACTCTTGCTTCTAATATCTTGTGTCTAATGTCTAATGTCTTGTGTCTAACGTTTTGTGTCTGATGTCTAACCTCTAAACTATGCATACGATTATTCCTTTTGAGCGTTGGCTTGAATATTACAATCCTGCTACGGATAGGAAAAGTCCCTTTTACGGCAAAGAGTACAACTTTGATGTCTATTCGGATACTATTTATGGTTATTACATAGACCCCGCTTGGGATTGTATGGGGTCGCCCACGTTGTACATTAAAATTCTTTATGCTGATTACAAGCAGAGATTTGCTATTTTTGAGTTTATTGGAGAATGGAACGACGCCATTGAAAACGATATTATGACTCTGAAAGTCAATGTTATCAATCCTTTGCTCAAAAAAGGCATACACAAGTTCATTCTGATTGGTGAAAACGTATTAAATTTTCACGGCTCTGATGATTGTTATTACGAAGAATGGTTAGAAGACGTTGAAGATGGTTGGATTGCAGCTATTAATTTTCGTGATTTCATCTATGAAGAGTGGCGAAAGTATCGGATTGATTGGTACATCAATTTTGGAGGCAGTTTGGAAATCCCTGACTGGCGAACTTATTCCCCTCAACAATTTTATGAAAAAGTAAATCAAATTATTGCACATAGACTTTCCGTGTAAGTTTATATCTGAAAATATTTTTAATTTTTAGGATTTTCTTTATCTTTGCCAAAAAATACTACAAACTGTGCTTTATGAAATTTTTAACAAAGGTGCATCTTTTTATATTTTTTTGCACCCTATCTTGTCTTTTTGCAGTATTGGGGCAGGATATAGAAAAAAAATTGTTCAACGCTACTGATAAAGAAAAAATTAGTGCCTACGAAAATGAAGCCCAAAAACTACGTGAGCAAAATCCACCCTTAGCCCTTACTTACGCTCAAAAAGCCCTCACCCTTGCAGAAAAAATCCAAGATACTGCTTCTATGGCTTACAATCATACTTTGGTGGGAGTGCTGTATAAAAACATGGGCGACTATGATAAAGCCATTATGCACTACACAAAGGCTATTCCACTCAATAAAGCCGCTAATAACCCACAGGGAAATGCAGGTATCTACAATAATTTAGCTTTTGTATATCGTTTGCAGGGCAGATACTCGCTTTCATTAGATTATTATTTGAAGGCATTAGAGTTTTTTGAAAAAGACCCCAAATTTGCCAAACAAAAAAGCAATGTACTCAACAATATCGGCAGTTTGTACCAAGACCAAAAAAACTATGAAAAAGCTCTTGATTACTTCAATCAATCTTTGGAAGTAGCTAAACAAATCGGTGATACGTTGGGAATAGCCTTTGCCTACAATAATATGGGAGAAGTGTATCTCAAACAAGATAAGTTTCAAGAAGCTAAACAAAATTTTTTCACTTCTTTGGTGTGGAAAAAACAAAAAAAACATATTCGGAGTATAGCTTCGGGATATGGGAATTTGGGCTTGGTGTATCAGCAAGAAAATAAGTTAGATTCGGCTTTGTATTATTTCCAAGAAAGTTTGAAAAATTACGAAAAAATCAAAGACTTGAACGGACAAATAGATATTCTTTTGCGTTTGGGAGAGTTTTGGGATAAACAAGATAAGCATCAAAATGCTTTTGAAAATTATCAAAAGGCATTGCAATTATCTTTGCAGATTGGTGCAAAACCACTCACTCAGCAAGCCTACAAGTTCCTTTCGCAATATTACGCTGAACAAAAAGATTTTCAAAAAGCCTTTGAGCTACGCCTTCAATATGATAACATCAAGGACTCACTAATAAATGTTGAGCAAGTTCGTACTATGAACGAAATGCAAGCTAAATATGATGATTACGCTAATAAACAACAAATTGAACTCCTTAAAAGTGAAAAAAAAGTAATTGAACTGCAAAACCGAGAAAATCAAAGGCAAAAAGTTTTCCTATTTGTAGGAATAGCTGTGCTTACTATATTGCTTTTGGGAGTTTTGTGGGCATTTCGTCTGAAAGGCAAAACAGCCAAAAAACTTGCAGAAAAAAATCAAATTATTGCCAAATCTTTGGAAGAGAAAGAAATGCTCTTGAAGGAAATTCATCACAGGGTAAAAAATAATCTGCAAGTAATTTCTAGCCTTTTGCATTTGCAAGGACATCACGGTGGAAACCCCGATGAAGTAATCAAGAAAAGTCAAGACAGAATACAAGCTATGGCAATTATTCACGAAAAACTCTATAAATCTGAAAATTTGCAATCTATCAGCCTTGCCGAATATGTTGAAAATCTGATAGCTTATTTTGAAAAAACGTACGGCTTGCAAGAAAAGAATATTCGCTTGGAAACAAATGTAGAGCCTATTTTTTTAGATATTGATAGACTTATCCCTTGTGGGCTTATTCTGAACGAAATTATTACCAATAGCATTAAATACGCCTTCAATGGACAAAACGAAGGGGTTATTAGCATTGAAGCTACCTTGAAAAACGGTACCTGCCAACTTATTCTGAAAGATAATGGAAAAGGCTTGCCCGAAGATTTTACTCCACAGAAGTCCAAATCTTTGGGCTTACGCTTAGTTGATGGGCTTGTGAGACAAATTAAAGGCTCTTGGCAAGTAAGTAACGAATTGGGAGCTAAATTTTTCATTCAGTTTGAGCCTATGCTGAAAGTAGCTTGAAGGTTCATCTAAAAGTTAGGGCATAGGCTTTATAGTTTCAGGTTTAACTACAAACTTATGAAAAAAGTTTTAATTGTAGAAGATGAATTTTCTATTGCTTTGGACTTGGAAACCTATCTCTTGCAATGGCAATATGATGTCGTGGGTATTGCTAACGATTATGAAGAAGCTGTGCATATTTTAGAAACCCATAAGCCTCATTTAGCACTCGTAGATATTACCCTGAAAGGCAATAAAACAGGGATTGACTTTGCCCATTATGCCTATAAATTTGCTAAAATTCCTGTAATTTTTCTTTCTGCCCTTACCGATGAAAAAACCCTGGATGAAGCTATGCAGGCTCGCCCTTTTGCCTATCTTACCAAACCTTTCAAAGAAGCAGATTTGAGAAATACGCTCAAAATAGCTTCCCAACAATATGATATTATCAAGCTTATTTTTCAGGAACAACGTTATATTTTGGAAAATTTAGACGTACAAAAGCTCGCTTGGGAAGATAGTTTTTTTGTCAAAGATAAGGGGAAATTATACTCTGTAAAAGTAAAAGAAATTCTTTGGGCAGAAGCATTAGAAAATTATACAGTCATTGTTCTTCCTGATAAAAAACTGATTGCCAATATGCTTTTGAAAGATTTTGAAGCCAAACTCCCTAAAGAACATTTCTTACGCGTGCATCGGTCGTATTTGGTAAGTATTGACAAAATCAAACGTATGGAAGAAGGCTATTTGTTCATTACTGATGTGCCTATCCACGTGAGCAAAAACCACAAAGACGAATTACTTGCTAAAATCAAGGTTTTATAGTTTTTCGGCTGAAATATTGCCAAATTCTTTCGTGAAGATAATACAAAAAAATTTTGGAAAAAAACTCTACCGTGCCAATTTGCAAAGCCCAAACAACTTTTTGTGTAAGCAAAAAAGAAATAAGCATTGTATCCAAAGTGCCAACTATTCGCCAACTGAAAGCTTTTGTAAAACTTCTATAATGGGTTTCAAAGCCTGCTGTTTTGCCCCAACTAATCTTTTCCCAAACTTTTTCGTGTAAATAAAACAAAAAGATTTTGCTTACAAACTCAATTACGCTGATTGCCGTAGCCGTAGGAATATGTTGGGTGAAAATCCAGCCTACCACAAAAGTATCTACCGAACCCGTAATACGCCAACTAATAGCTTTTGCCAGATGTCTATTGAGCCTCATTTTTGAAAAATTGGCTTCAAAGATAGGAAAAATTTATGTCAAAAGGCAAAAGCTGCTCTTTGCATTAGAAAGGATTTTCAAACATTTTGGGCTTCATACACATTCTTTTCCCAACTTTCTAAACGTTTGTTCATTACGGCAAACCATAGAGGTGGTACTAATGCCAAAAGCACCATTGTAGGGTAACCCGCAGGCAGTTGCGGACTTTCATCAAAATGCCTTAAAATCTGATACCTGCGGCTCGCATACGCATGATGATCGGAATGACGTTGCAATTGGAATAGAAAAAAATTACTCAACAGATGACTTGCGTTCCACGAGTGTAGATGCTCTACACGTTCATATTTACCATTAGCAAGCAAACGGCGAGTAATGCCATAATGTTCAATATAATTGACTGCCTCCAAAAGTGAAAAACTTAATACACTTTGCACAAGGAAAAATGCTCCTACCTGCCAAGCAAAATATCCTTGCCAAATACTGAACAATGCCACTAAGAATATCATCAAAAACAGAGGTTCAAAAAGGCAATTCCACATTTCGTTCTCTATACTCCAAGCCTTTTTACCTTTTTTCTGTAATCTTTGGGTTTCTAATCGCCAAGCACTGCGAATACCACCCCACACACTTTGCCACCAAAACTTGTAAAAAGATTGATTTTTTCGTGCAGTAGCAGGGTCTAATGGAGTAGCTACATTAACATGATGCCCGCGATTATGCTCAATAAAAAAATGTCGGTAGAAAACGGTATCTAAAATGATTTTAGCTAAAAGTTGTTCAAAACGATTATTCTTATGCCCGAGTTCGTGAGCCACTGTAATACCAATACCACCCAAAACGGTCATTGCACTCAAAAGAAAGCCAATATATTCGCTGAAAGTTAGATTATTCAGCGAAATTACATAGCAAGCCCAAAAAAGCAATGAGACCTGCACCAAAGCCCACACATACAAAACTCCTTTATAATACCATTCCTCACTAACTTTTTTCTCCATTTCTTTGGGAAAATTTTGTTTATCTACCCCTATAAGAGCATCAAGAATAGGAATAATGCCAAAAGCAAATAATACGGTGGCATAATTCCACGTTCCACCTTGATAATACCCCCATATCCATAAAGTGGGCAAAATAAACGGAAACAAATATCCAAACTTTTTCATAGTTTGTATAGTTTTCGCAAAGATAGAAAACTTTTTTCTAAACTGCAAGTTTAATTTATTTTTGTTTTTGTAAGATTTGTTTTTGTCATTAAATTTTAGCATTATTGCAAAACAGAAAAGCATTCATTTAGTTTTTTGCTAACTCACAAGAGTTACAAACGCTAAAAAAATTTTTTGAACGTTACTGCAAACCATTAAAATATTCAAGAGCCTTGAAAAACTATTATAACATTTTGGAAGTGCCTGAAAGTGCCTCAGCAGAGATGATAAAAACTGCTTACAGGAATTTAGCTAAGAAATGGCATCCAGACCTCAATCCGGGCAATGCTGAAGCCGAACAAATGTTTATGGACATCAAGGAGGCTTATTCGGTGCTTTCTAATGCCATTAAACGCAATTTCTACGACTATCAATTACGCAAAGCTATTTTAGATAAAAAAATAGAGCCTACCTCTACCACCAAAGTAGGTTCTTTCCGCAAAACTGAAACTAACGCGAAAAAAACTTCTGCAAGCCAAGAAAAAACAGACAAAAAGGAAAAAATCTTCCACAATGCAGAGGCTTACAAAAGTCGCCTTGATGAGCTAATGCGTAAGCATAATGAACTCATTGAAAAACAAAAGAAAGCCGCCGAAGAGATAAAAAAGAAAGAAGAAGTAAAAGAACAATCTTTTTACGAGACTTTTAAGAAAAATCGTGAAAATGCCATTTTAGAACAAAAAATCAAACAGCAACAAGAACAAGAACTCAAGAAAAAACAGGAAGAGCAAAAACAAAACATTCAAGAGCAGAAAGAGGAAGCCAACATTACCCGACCTCAAAAAAATAGAATCAAAGCAATTTTGAGCATTTTAGGATTTAGAACTGATTAAAACAACGTCAATCTTATGGCAACTATTAGCGTACAAAATCTTTTGAAGTGGGTAGAAGAAAACAAAGATTTCTTGAAACCTCCTGTGTGCAACAAAGAAGTGTATCCAGGTGGTGATATGATTGTAATGATTGTAGGAGGTCCTAATGAAAGGAAAGATTATCATTACAACGAAACCCCTGAGTTTTTTTATCAAATCAAAGGGGATATGACACTGAAAATCATTGAAAATGGAGAGTTCAAAGATGTTGTAATCCGTGAAGGAGATATTTATTTGCTGAATGCGAAAATTCCTCATTCACCACAGCGTCCCGCAGGCACAATTGGTTTGGTGATTGAAGAACGCCGAAAACCCCAAGACACAGATGGCTTTCAATGGTATTGCGATAACTGCGGCAACAAACTTTACGAAGAATATTTCAAACTCACTAATATAGAAAAACAATTACCCGAAGTATTTGCTAAATTCAATAATAATCCTAGCCTGCACAAATGCTCAAAATGTGGGCATGTTTTACAAATACCTCAAAGAAAATCTGCGTGATTATTAGGTTGGGGCAGGTTCTAAACCTGCCCCAACGAGAAATTTCCTCTCAATAAATTTGCATTTCACGCAAAAATCTTGTTTTTTTGCACGCTCAAAATTTTATTGGAAATAAATCTGGTATTCAAATGGCTATTATTGGTAAAATCCGAGAAAAAGCAGGTATTATTGTAGGTGTAATTGCCATAGGGTTGGCTCTTTTTATTGTGGGAGATGATTTTTTCCGTTACTTTCAAAAGGGTAAACGAAGCGATGACAAAATAGTAGGAATATTTGAAGGCAAAGAAATTACACTTGATGACATTGCTTTGGAACTTATGGAGGCAGAGCGTTATTATGCTCTCAATATGCCTCAGCAACGTCCTACAGAAGCTGATTTGATACGTTTTGCGTGGTCTTTGTATCTGCGTAAAAATATGCTTACTCCTGAATACGAAGCTCTGGGCTTGCGTGTAAGCGAAGAGGAACAAAAAGCTATGTACGAAGGAGATAGCATATTCATTCACCCACAAGTAGCCAATGCAGATGTTTTTAAGGATAGTGTTAGCAAAAAATTTGATAAAAAACTTGTCAAGGAGTTTTTGAAAAAAATTAAAAATAATCCTGAAGGTAAAGCTCGCTGGGAAAACTTTTTACAAAGTTTATCAGAAAACCGAGTGCAAGAAAAATATAGTGCATTGCTTTCGCAATCAGCTTACGTAACCAAAGCCGAAGCTAAACGAGATTACGAAAATCAGAATAATAAACTCACTCTCAAATATTTTTATGTGCCATATTCGTCAATTCCTGATTCGGCAGTAAAAATTACCGATAAAGAGTTAGAAGACTATCTGAAAAAGAATAAAAAACGTTTCAAAGCCCCTGAAAGTCGCTCTTTTGAATATGTGATTTTCAGTGTTGTACCTTCCAAAGAAGACACATTAGAGTTTTCAGAGGAACTTCGTAAGCTCGGTAAGGATTTTGCTCTTGCCCAAGACGACTCAGCATTTGCCGTAAATAAAACCAAAGGCACAGAGAAAAACTTCAAATATCGCAATCCCAAAGAAATCCCTGATGGCATTTATTCTGAAAATCGTCCTTTGCTCAAAGGAGCTGTGATAGGTCCCTTTTTGCATCGTAATAGCTTCATGATTGTCAAAGTTTCTGATATCAAGGAAGATAGCACTTATTTTGTGCGTTCTAAACATATTCTTTTCCAGGTTCCCAAAGGAGCAGAAGCCAAAGTGAAAGATAGTATTCGCAAAGAAGCTGAAAAAGTGCTTGCTAAACTTAAAGCAGGAGAGTTAGACTTCACGCAAGCTGCCAAACAATATGGAAGCGATGGCACAAGAGACATCGGAGGCGACTTGGGCTGGTATGATGAAAAAACAATGGTTGCTCCTTTTACCAAAGCGACTTTCGGAGCAAAGGAAAGAGGTTTATTACCCGATTTGGTAGAAACTGAATTTGGTTTTCACATTGTAAGCATCACTGAGCCTAAAACCAACAAAAAATACAAACTTGCTATTATTGAGCGTCCTATTTATGCCACCCAAGCCACTACTGAAGAGGTAAGTATGCAAGCAGAAGAGTTTCTCTTAGGCTTGAAAACTTATGATGACTTCAAAAAGAAAATAGAAAAAAATCCGAAACTTATTAAAAAGGTAGCTAAAAAAGTAGCTCCTTATGCACAAGGCGTTGATGGTATACCTTCTAATGCTAAACCTCTGATTTCTTGGGCTTTCAATGAAGCCAAAGTGGGTGATTTCCCTAAAAAACCTATTCGCATTCCTGAACAAGGTATGTTTGTTGTGCCTATTCTCACAGCAAAAACTGAACAAGATGAACCCAGTTTAGAGTATTTCCGTGAAACCTTAGAATACGAAGTGCGTAATTTGAAAAAGAAAGAGCAAATCATCAGCAAAATGAATAGCTACGGCAATGTTTCGCTTGATGAACTTGCTAAAAAATATGCCAGTGGCTTTGTAGTGCAAGAAGCCCGTGATATTACTATGCATAATGCTACTATTGGTAATGCAGGCTTTACACCCATAGGTGTAGGAACAGCTTTTGGTTTGCAAAAAGGTAAAAGAAGCAAACCTATTGGAGATGATAATGGCGTGCTTGTTATGGAGGTTACTGAGCAAACTGCCGCTCCACAAATTGCAGATTATTCACAATACAAGAACAACTTGCTTAATACTCAAAAACAGAACGTAAGCAATTTCTACTATCAGGCTTTGCAGGAATTGTATCGGGTAAAAGATTTCACTTACAAGTTCAACTAAAAAATACGGAAACCTACTTCAAAGTAGGTTTTTTTGTTCCCTATGCGTAAAAAAGTAACTTACATCATTTCAGATATTGAAAAAGCCCTTGCTTTTGAGTGGATAGCCGAAAGTCTGAATGCCGAAAAATATGAATTAAGTTTTATTTTGCTCAATCGGAAAGCAGGTTCTTTTTTGGAAAATTGGCTCAAAGAAAAGAATATACCTGTTTTTTTCGTGCATTATGAAAATAAAAAGCAATTTTTTTCATCATTTTGGCAAACCCGAAAAGTCTTAAAAAAAATAGGTACGGAAGTAGTTCATTGTCATTTATTCACGGCTTCATTAGTGGGATTGCTTGCGGCAAAAAGTTTGGGTATCCCAAAAAGAATTTTTACACGCCATTATGCCACTTTTCACCACCAGTATTTTCCAAGAGCTGTGTGGTATGATAAATTTATCAATGCTTTGGCTACACACATTGTAGCCATCAGTGAAAATGTAAAAGAAATTTTAGAGCAAAAAGAAGGCGTAAAACCCGAAAAAATAACACTCGTACATCATGGTTTTCGCTTGGAGATGTTTGAAAATGTACCTCAAACATGCATTGAAGCCTTACGAGAAAAATACCAACTGCAAAAAAGAAAACCTGTAATTGGTGTAATTGCCCGCTGGCTACATTTGAAAGGCATTCAGTATATTATTCCTGCTTTTGGAGAAGTTTTGAGAGATTATCCCAATGCTCACTTGGTTTTGGCTAATGCTAAAGGTGATTATAAACCCGAAATTGAAAGATTATTGCAAAATCTACCTTCAAATTCTTATACCACTATTACTTTTGAAAATGATTTGCCTGCCTTATATCAACTTTTTGATGTGTATGTACATACGCCCATCAATGCACAAGTAGAAGCCTTTGGACAAACTTACATAGAAGCCCTTGCCGCAGGAATTCCAAGTGTCTTTACACTTTCAGGAGTAGCCAAAGAATTTATCAAACATCAAGAAAATGCTTGGGTAGTGCCTTTTCAAGATAGCCAAGCCATTGCCGAAGGCATAAGTATTTTACTTCAAAATGAAAATCTACGAAACAAAATTATTCAAAATGGTAAAAAAAGCATACAAAAAATGTTTAACTTGCAAGCAATGATAGAAAAATTAGAAAGTTTATACTGCTAATGCTTTCTCCTTTATTTTCCATAGTTATTCCAACTTATAACCGAGCAAATTTAATAGGAAAAACCTTGCAATCGGTTTTGCGACAAGAATTTACTGATTTTGAGGTGATTGTAGTAGATGACGGCAGTACCGACCATACAGAAGCCGTTGTAAAGTCCTTTGTATCTGAAAAATTACGTTACTACAAAATCCCTAACGGCGAAAGAGCCAAAGCAAGAAATTTCGGAATAAGGCAAGCAAAAGGGAAGTACATCACTTTCGTTGATTCTGATGATTTACTCTATCCTAATTACTTTCAGGAAGCCTACCAATTTTTGCAAAGAAATCCCGATAGTGTCTTTTGGGCATTGAGCTATGAAATGAAAAATGAAAAAGGGAAAATTTTGTTTCGTCAAATTCACAAAGGTAACATAGCTCAAAAACTTCAATTCGGAAATGTTTTAAGTTGCATTGGAGTTTTTGTGAAAAAAGAAATCCTTTTGGAAAACCCCTTCAATGAAAACCGAGACCTTTCAGGTACCGAAGATTATGAACTTTGGCTACGTTTGGCAAGTCGCTATCCTCTGCACGGAGTTTCTACTATTTGTGCTTCAATGATAAATCACGAGAATAGAAGTGTGTTAGAAATTAACGTTGCTAAACTCATCCAAAGAAAAGATATACTTATTTCTTGTATATCGCAAGATAAACTCGTACAAAAATTTTATGGAAAACAAGGATTGCTGAATATTGAGGCTCATGCTTACCTATATATTGCCTTACATTTAGCCATCGCAAAAAAACGAAAAAAAACTTACGCATATCTTTATAAAGCTATCAGGATAAGATTTTCTGTAATCACTACTTACAAATTTTGGGCAATTCTAAAAAAACTTGTTTGGGGACGTTGAGAACAAAAAATTTTTTGGTAGTGAGCGGCACGAAATTCTCCTAAATGCAGAGCTAAACTTAAATCTTGACAAATGCTTTGCATATCGGCGAGTAACTCAAATTTGAGTAATGCTTTTTCAAAGTACAATTCTCCTTCTCGAAAGCCTTTCTGTTCAATTTCTTGAAGAGACTTCAAGGTCTGCTGAGCACTAATTCTTTCACGTTTGTATTGACTAATCACCCAATAAAACTGAAAAGCAGGTTTGGAAAGCAAATGAGACTCGTTCAGTACGAAAGATACCTCTCTAAAATCTTGTTTTCTATAAAGCAATTTCACATACAAAAGCAAATATTCTTGTTCATAACCTTTTTTCTTTCTAATTCTGTAAATGATACTATCTGCTTTTTGTAAATTATAGGTTTTCAAAGAGGCTTCTGCTTCTTGAATTAGGGCTTCAACCTGTTGATTTCTGTAAATACTACCAATGATTATAATTAACAAAATAAACAAAAAGCCAAAAGCAATTTGAACATTAGCTTTTCGGTTGAATTCTCTAATTTCCTCTTGTTCTTTTTTTTGAGCTTCTTGATAATTGCGAAAAAAATTTCTCAAAATCTCTTCACGTACTTTGCGTTCTGCCTCTTCTTTTTTAAGATGTTCTTGATAATAGTAGTCGTAATTGATTTCTTGCGTATAGCCTAATTTTACATCGTAGAAATGCCTTTTTTGGGTATCAGAAAGGACATGATAGGCCTCATTGATTTTTTTGAACATTTCTTCGGCTTGGGGGTCGTTGGGATTTTGGTCAGGGTGGTAGCGAAATGCTAATTTTTTGTAAGCATCTTTAATTTCCGCAAGCGTTGCCTGCGGCGAAACCCCTAAAATTTGATAGTAAGTCAAGGCTGTGTTTATTTATTCCTTTCTTCAACCAACTGATAAATCCGATTGATAACCTCAAAAAAAGTCGCTAGTTTCTCAGCTTCAATATTCTCGTAAATCATCAAATTGAACTTTTTTATAACACGACGAGCTATTTCTCGTTTTTCTTTGCCTTTGTCGGTTAGGAAAATTCTTACAAAACGTTTATCGGTTTCACTTTGTTTTCTGTAAATCAAGCCATCTGCTTCCATACTTTTTAGAGTACGTGTAATACTACGAGGCTCTAAACCGAATTGTGGAGCAATTTTAGTAGCAGGTGTACCCTCTTCAGGGTCTATATTGATAAGTATAAAACCCACTGACGCCGTAAGTCCGTACTTACTACCTTCGGCATTATACATACGTGAAATAGCGTGCCAGGCAAGTTTAATATTGTAATCTACCGACTCTTCAGGCTTGATTTTTACAGGAGTATTGAGCATTGAAATTTTGTTATTTGTGTAAGATTTTAGCAAAATTACGAAAAAAACAATCAAAAACATCAACCCACTTGGTAATATTCAGAGCGGGGCTTGAAAAGGTAAATTTTTTGAAAAAACTAAAAATTAGGTTGTAGCAAATATTGTGTGTAGAAATTATCAATTACAGCAACTGCTTCATCAGCCGTATCTACCAAACTAAAAAGATTTAAGTCTTCGGGATTGATATTTTTTTCTTGGGCAAGCACAGTATTTTTGAGCCAATCTATTAGACCTGCCCAATAGGATTTTCCTACTAAAACAATCGGAAAACGACCAATTTTTTTAGTTTGAATGAGCGTAAGAGCCTCAAAAAGTTCGTCTAATGTGCCAAAACCACCAGGCATTACTATAAAACCTTGTGCATACTTGACAAACATTACTTTTCGCACAAAGAAGTAGTCAAAAGTAATGAGTTTATCGGGGTCTATATAGGGATTACTGGTTTGTTCAAAGGGCAAAATAATATTGATTCCCACTGATTTGCCGCCTCGGCTTTTAGCACCTTTGTTACCTGCTTCCATAATACCTGGACCTCCCCCTGTAATGATACCGTATCCTAAATCTACAAGTTTTGCTGCAATCTCTTCGGCAATTTTGTAGTAAGGGTTATCAGGCGTAGTACGTGCCGAGCCGAAAATAGAAACACAAGGACCTATCCGAGCTAGTTTATCAAAGCCATCTACAAATTCCGACATTATCTTAAATAAAGCCCAAGAATTTGTACTCTTGATTTCGTGCCAATCTAACTTCTTGAAGGCTTTTTTGATACGATTTTCATCTTCCAAACTTAAAGTTTCATCTGACATAGGCTAAAATTTTAGAGGTTATTTTTCGTGAAAAAACGCTTACAGCACAAAGCTGTAAGCGTTTGCGAACTGCCTGTTGGAATACGAATTAAGAAGTTTTCTGTTGGTTTCTTTTCTTTTCGGCATTATGTAGCCAAAAACCAATAGCAAAAGAAACTACTGCCAAACCTAAGAAAAATGCGTAAGCAATTTCTTCTGTCATTCTGAAATCTATCATAAAACTATTTTTTTCGGTGAAATTTTTTGCAAGAAAAAAATTTTTTCGCTGAAAAACAAGAAAAAATTTACAAACATTTTTCTCATTCACCTTTGTAGCCTGAATTTTCTAAAATTTCTCTGGCATCTTGCAGTTGCATTACTTGGGGCAGGGAAAGTTTTTTCTTTTCAACATATTTTTTGAGCATACGCAGGGCAGTCCAACGAGCTACTCCTCCTGGGCAATCCTGACTAATGGGCAAAGTAAAAGGCGACTCATCCACATAATCGCGACGAAATTCACGAGTGGTATTGAAAAAAACTTGTTTGTCCAAGTAATGTTTCCAAATCATTTCTCGGTTTTGGGCAATATATTTCATTTGTTCGGTAGTGTAGCCCAAAACTACTGAATCGGGCAAGCAGGGAATAACACTTTGAGCAAAATAATAGGTCTTGGCGTAGCCAATCATTTCATTCAGTACGGTTTTGTCGGCTGTGTTGAAAGCATTGTAACGATTACCTATAAGTTCGGCTACAAAAGCAGGAATATTCTGCCAAACATATCTGCGTGCTATGTACATAGGTATATGCGAAGGTAAAGAATACTTATAAGTAGGTCCTAAGAACCAATCCAAGCCTATCACTAAAATTTCACCATTCTGCGAATAAAAAATATCAGTAGCCGTATTGAGCGGAAAAGAGCCTATACCTGAAACACTAAAATACACTTTTTCAGGTTCTTTGAAATCAGGATAATACGCCTTAATACGCTTGAATACATCAAGTAATTGATTTTGAAGTTTTTCCAATGGGATTAGCTTTTCATAATCCATTCGTAGGCTATCTAGATGTGGTTCTTTTGCCATTGAGATAAGAATTTCAAGCATGAAATCCTTGTTTTTTTCCTTTTTAGTTTCTTTTCGTTTTTCCCAACCCTCACGCACTAAATACAACTGATTGTAAAGCGGATTTTTTTCTAAAATTTGTTGTATTTCTGTCTCGCTTTGAGCCTCTAAAATTGCCTTATCAATGCGTTCAAAAGTAGTTTTTACTTGAATTTTGCTAATATCCACCTCAGGTAGGCAAGCAGTTTGAAAGAAATTGTCGGTATTTTTTTCTGTTTCACTGTCGCAAGAAAATAGCAGAGCTATTGCAAAAAGTATTGAAACTTTACGCATAAACAAATTTTTATAGGGTTTATTTGATTGATTTTCTGAAATTTACTGCAAACGGATACGAGGGTCTATGAAAGTGTAGAGAATATCTACCACTACCGTGATAAAAATGAAAATTGCCGCTACAATGAGCGTAGAAGCCATAATAATTGGCAGATCCAAAGTAAAAACTGCCATAACGGTCTCGTATCCAATACCTTGATATACAAAAATAGTTTCCACAAAGAAAGAACCGCCAATCAGAGAGGCTAACCAGCCCGAAGCCGAAGTAACCACAGGAATAAGTGCATTTTTAAGAGCATGCTTGTAAATAAGTTGATTTTGGGAAACACCTTTTGCCCTTGCAGTGCGG
>JANWZC010000349.1 GCA_025054975.1 Raineya sp. | reverse complement strand
GGAATTGATACACGAACTGCAAAAAGTACAGAAGAAGGTTTTACCCTTGCCGTACAATCTGCCGTAGAATATTTTATGGACGTTTATGATGTTTTTAGTCAAGAAGAACGTCAAAAAATATTATCCTTTAATAGTGCTGCGAACACAATCAAGCAATTTTTACAACAATACAAAAAAGAAACTCGTTTTCCCATTTACTTACTCATAGACGAATACGACCATTTTACGAATGAAATTCTGTGGCGTAGTTTATCTGAATTCAAGACCAGCGTTTCCCAAGATGGTTATGTAAGAAAATTTTATGAAAACATTAAAATTGCCACACAAGCAGGTACAGTGTCTCGTTTTTTCATTACGGGGGTTTCTCCCATAACCTTAGACAGCCTTACCAGTGGCTTTAATATTGTTACCCACCTTACCCATAATTACTATTTCCATGAAATGGTCGGTTTTACAGAGCAAGAAGTAAGAGAATTGTTAGCTCTATCCTTAGATGACCAAACCCAACAAGAAGCTATCATGCAAGACATTCGAGCCTGGTACAATGGCTATAAGT
>JANWZC010000348.1 GCA_025054975.1 Raineya sp. | reverse complement strand
GTACATATACTCCCTTCACTACACCCGGCGTTTGAGCACTAATATTAACAATTCTGTCTGTTTCTAAACGCCCCTGAATTTCAATAAAATTCGCAAAGTTGGAAGTCTGTAAAGCCGTTACTACCACATTTTTGGCTTTCATGATTTTGGTGCTTGTGCCAAGTTCCTTTTCTAATTGAGCAATTTTAGCCTCAATCTCTTGCTTCTGTTTTTTGAGAGCCTCTAATTCAGCTCTTTTGTCCTTTTTCTCTGTACCGCAAGCTACTAATAACGCAGCGAGTACGAAATGTTTGCTGGTTTTCATATAGGTTTGTTTTAGTTTTTTTGACCTCACCCCCTTGCCCCCTCTCCAAAAGAGAGGGAGACAAGATATACACCTGAAATTTAGTATTTTGCAGTTTTTCGGCTTTCTTAAAATTTTCTTTTTGACCTCACCCCCCTGCCCCCTCTCCAAAGGAGAGGGGGAGAGCAAGCACCTAAAAATCAAGATTTTACAATATTTCAAAACTTATTATCTAATGTCTTATGTCTTGTGTCTGATGTCTTACATCTAAATTCTCATTTCCCAAGTTTCCCGAGAG
>JANWZC010000347.1 GCA_025054975.1 Raineya sp. | reverse complement strand
AGACCAACTCTACGTGCAAATTAAAGAGGCTTTGCGAGAAATGGATTATAGTTTCAATGTAGAATGGGCATTAGCACACTTGAAATCAGCAGTTAAATATTTGCGTGAAAAAGGAAAACCTATTGATGCCACAGGCGGTACAAATTGGACGAAATATCTACCTCCTAACTTTCAGAAAATCATCTTTTTCCCTTCGCTTTGGAGTGAAGACGAAAAAGCTGAATGGGGCAAAAGAAAGTTGCAAGAAATGTTGTCAGCAGGCACAGAGTAGCGAGTACAGAGTATTGGGTACAGAGTACAGAGTATTGAGTACAGAGTATTGAGTACAGAGTACAGAGTACAGAGTACAGAGTATTGAGTATTGATGTAGTAGGATTTTTATGATAAAAATTGCTTTGATAGTGGCAGGAGGTAGCGGAACACGTATGGGCAGTGCTATACCTAAACAATTCTTAGAAATAGCAGGCAAACCTATCCTCTTGCACACACTTGCCGTTTTTGAAAATTTATGCGAAAACATTGTATTAATTTTGCCCCAAAAAGAATTTAAGTCGTGGGAGCATATTTGCCAAACGCATAGTTA
>JANWZC010000346.1 GCA_025054975.1 Raineya sp. | reverse complement strand
AAATCTAAACCTTGTGCATCAGTAGTACCTATAAAATTAGTTCCCATAGTTGTACCTGCATTTCCCGTAGTAAGCCAGCCTGATGTATTATTGGGCAAAAAACGCCAAGCAGGTACAGAACCATCATAATACCAAAAACCTCTAGTATTATCCGTTTGATAAACTAAAAGTCCATTTGCAGGCGTACCGATAGCAGTACGTTCAGCCTGTGTCATACGAGGCACTAACAAGCCTCTTGTAGTAGATTGTACATCAAGCATAGCAGAGCCATCGGGCGTTCCGCCGATACCTACGCCTTGTGCCAAAGCAGTAGTTAAAGTAGTACCACTGCATAACAGAGTGAAAAGTAGCTTTCTCATACGCTTTAATTGTTTAGGTTTTATTCAAAAATTTTTAATTTTTTAACCTCACCCCCTAACCCCCTCTCCAAAGGAGAGGGGGAATTTTTTTGTAGGGAATATAAACGTTTAGTCTATTTTTGGCTTTCTATACTCAAAAAAACTTGGTTTTAGATAATGTTTTGCGAAAGATGAATTTTGTATTATGAAAAGAATTTCTTATCTTATTGTTTCACCAAAAACAGTA
>JANWZC010000345.1 GCA_025054975.1 Raineya sp. | reverse complement strand
ATCCTGAACCCGTTGGTTTCAAGATTTTGTAATATTGTAGGTCTTGATTAGCGGTAAATCCTTCTCCTTTTACAACATTATTACCACTTTCAATTACTACAAAATTATCTGTGTAAATACGTTTTTCGTAAGGCGACCAATGCAAAACTTCGGTTTTCAAAGTTTTATCTTCAACCAAATCCTTCAAAATTACTTTCCCTATGGCTGTATAAATATTTGTAGCTCTATCGTACTTACCTTTGAGAGCCGTCAGACGAGAACGAGCTTGTTTTCGTTCATCGTAAAAAATCACCTCTACCCCTTCGGGATATTCTAAATTGCCATTCTGAAATTGCCATTGCTTTGGGGCTGTAATACGCATTTTGAGTTTGGCAGAATCACTATAAAGTATTTGAACATCAAAAGTTTCAATAATAGGACCTGTATAAGGCGGAATAGGCTTATCATTTTCTTCATCACAAGCAGAAAAAAACAAAATAAAGAGGAAAATGAAGTATCTAGTAACCTCACTCCCAAAGAGAGGGGGGATTAACCTCACCCCCTTGCCCCCTCTCCAAAGGAGAGGGGGATAGACCTCACCCCCTTGCCCCCTCTCCAAAAGGAGAGGGGGAATTGA
>JANWZC010000344.1 GCA_025054975.1 Raineya sp. | reverse complement strand
GCTCTCTTTCGGGGTAGGCAACAAATTTGCCTTGCATGAGTTTGCTATCCCATTCTAACCAGTTGTAGCGATTGGAACGACTTGCCAAACTATTTGTAATGACTTCCAAAGATTTAGATTTTTCACGTACTCCTACTATATCACCGGGTTTGAGTTGATAAGACGGAATATTTACTACTTCGCCATTCACGGTGATATGTTTGTGCGAAACCAACTGACGAGCGGCTCTACGTGAAGGTGCTATCCCCAAACGATACACCGTGTTATCTAAACGTGCTTCCAATAATTTGAGCAAATTTTCCCCTGTAATACCTTCTTTGATGCTGGCTTTGTGGAAAATACGAGCAAATTGTCTTTCTAAAACGCCATAAATGTATTTGGCTTTCTGTTTGGCAGCAAGTTGAATCGCATACTCTGACTGTTTTCTTTTCTTACCTCTGCCGTGAATACCTGGAGCATAATTCTTTTTTTGCACATATTTGTTTGCTCCCAAAATTGGTTCGCCAAATCTACGTCCTATTTTTGCTTTCGGACCAGTATATCTTGCCATGATTGTATTGTAGTTAAAAGTGAAACCTATAGAATTAGTCTTGCAAGCCTATCGAAGAAATTTGAG
>JANWZC010000343.1 GCA_025054975.1 Raineya sp. | reverse complement strand
GACGTGAGCGGAAAGAAGCGAAGGAAAGTAAGACCCTAAAACGTGTTAGGAATTTGCGTAGAAAGATAGAAGAGAAAGAGAGTTATCGTTGGATTTCCTCGATAGAGTTGAGCAAGAGTCGCTTGCCATTTAGTTGTAAATTGACTTGTATTTGTGATAGAGAAGGTGATATTAGTGAGTTGTTGGAGCGAGTGCCTGATGCAGATACTTATTTGTTGATACGTAGTAGGGACAATCGTTTGTTAGCTGGGGGGCAGAAGTTGTACGAATATTTAGATAGTTTACCGGTAGCAGGTAGGTATACGATAGCTCTCAGGTCCGATAAGCGAAGGCAGCGGATAGGGCGACAGGCACGGATTGAGGTCAAGTATGCCCGTGTGGATTTATCGCCTAAATCTTTGCAAGGTAAGACGTTACCGATATATGTGGTAGAAGCCCGAGAAGAGCCCAGTAGTGTGCCAGCAGGTCAGCAAGCTATCCATTGGCGTTTGTTGACGACTCACGTGATAGAAAATATAGAGCAAGCTAAGCAGGTAATAGATTTTTACAAAGAACGCTGGCTAATAGAACAAATATTCAGATTATTGAAAAATAAAGGATTACAGATAGAAAACTCTCAACTT
>JANWZC010000342.1 GCA_025054975.1 Raineya sp. | reverse complement strand
TAGCTCTCCAGCAGGTTTATCAATCCCCTTGAACTGTAGCGTTTGTTTTTGGTGCCGTAAATATTGTTCAGGTCTACTTCCTTTTCTTCACCAAAAAAAAGATAATCGGGCACAATGGCTTGTTTCTTGGGGTTTCGGCTAAAGCCGTCTACGTATTCTATTTTGCCTTCATCGTTGGGTTTGTCTAAGCAGTCGAACAAACCGCCATTTAAAAACGGAACATCTTTAAACAATTTTAATACTTCTTCTTCAGAGATGGTAAACAGGTCGGCATAGCGGAAGAGGTTTTTTACTCCATATTCTTCCCGATTAGTGTTAAAGTTGCCTTCTTTGGCAAACTTGCGCTCGCCCATTTTTTGGTTCAGCGTGGCGAAGAACAGGTTTTGCAAAATGGCGTTATAATAATTGTGTGAATTTTTGTCTTTGTTGAAGTCTTTGAGAATGCTTGCTACAAAATCTTTTTGGAACAGCGAAGCAGGCACCAACTGTTTTTCTTTGATAAACCAAATGAAAATAACCCTTGTAATGAGGCGAATGAGGTTGGTAGCGTTGCGGACTTCCTCATTTTTTTCCATGTCGTCAGGAAAAGAAACCTCCTTCATCGCTGCGAAATACCAGTTGGACAGTTC
>JANWZC010000341.1 GCA_025054975.1 Raineya sp. | reverse complement strand
ATATTGGCTTTGATATTGCGTAAATCATAAAGCCATTCTTTTTTGAGTAACTCTACCAACATTTTCGGTGTGCCACTCTCAAACCAATAATTCCGGAAATCCCTTTCATCTAAAAAGCACAATACCGAAAAGGGATTGTAAAGTTTTTCTCTGCTATTCCAAGAATACCCATTATACCAATATCTGATTTTATCCCATAAACCTTCTAATGTTGTATTCTGCTCTTGGCAAATTTGCTCTAAGTGCAAAGCGAAATAATGCCTAATCTCTTCTTGCGTGTAACCCAAGAAATTATGAAAATCCCGATGAAAAGTAATATCCACTAAATTATTCAAATCGGAAAACAAGGAGACTTTGGTAAAACGAGTGATACCTGTAAGAAAGAAGAAACGAATGTACGCCGAACTACCTTTGACTACACTATAAAACCTTCGTAAAATCTCCCTGTTTTGGTGAGCCTCCACCTTTTCCGACTGCTCTAAAACATCAGTAATAGGTTTATCATATTCATCTACCAAAACCACCACTTGTTTTTGAGTTTTTTCATAAAGTTTTTTCATAAGTTCGGCAAACTGTAATCCTATATCTTGTGAAACAAGTTCAATTCCATACTCCTTTGCAACTTCTTGCAAACGTAAATGCAAAGCACTC
>JANWZC010000340.1 GCA_025054975.1 Raineya sp. | reverse complement strand
CACAGTCAGCTGGAGTAAGGTCTATAGTTTCTTTATAGTCCTTAAAATAAATTTTTTGACCAATAACTGCCCAATTTCCCATAGGTCCTCTTGGAACGGTTACACAATTTTCATAATTCTTCCACTTCTCCCCTATATTTCTATTTTTAATCTGAACTACCATGTAACATAGCATAGCAAGGTCAGGGTTGTCATTCATTTGTCTTGGTAATCCAATTACAACTCCCTCAATACAATCATCTTGGGGGAAGGGAGATTTTTTGTTACAAGCACTGCTAGCGGCTATCAGCCATACCATCAATAAGCCAAAGATTTTAAGTTTCTGCATAAAATAATTAAATTTTAAGTTATGCCTTCACTTCTCAAAGGTCAGAAGGCTTCTCCGCTTATTGCAAAGTAAAAAACTTTTCTGCAAAATGGCAAGAAATTTTACAGGGAAAAATTAGAGTAAAAAGAGCTTTTTGTATCCTTGATTTCAAGCAGATAAGTTCCCAATAGTTCCCGCTAAGTTACTTTTTTGAACTTTGCCCCGAAAATTTGCTCAAGTTGCAGAATGGTAAAATGAGGTTTTAGCAAAGCTACTATTTGATTGGTAGGATAAACCCTTTTCCCTTCATACTGCAAAGCAAATGTATATTGTAAATCAGGTATAG
>JANWZC010000033.1 GCA_025054975.1 Raineya sp. | reverse complement strand
ATCAAACTCTTCATTGTAAAAGAACTTGTATCCGAGCTATTGCATACTCAAAGTATGACTGGTGGGCTGTTTAGTTAGTCTCTCAATGAACTTGCGGGGCATAGCCCCAGAGTGCTTGTGAAAGCAGGGTTACAAACTTACTATTTTGTAACCAATTTACCAAATTTTTTCTGATTTTTCTTTCCCAAAGCAACCTTTTGTTGCTTTGTTGAATTTGGGACTGCAAAGTTAGAAGGTTTTTCCGTATCCTCCAAATTTCTTTGAGAAAATTTTTACAAAATTTTTTTCTTTGCCAATCCCTCAAAAAACTTGTTTTTAATACTTACCCGCAATCACTTATTGATTTTGGGACTGCAAAGATAGAGTATCACAAATTATCCTCCAAATTTTTTCTAGAAAATTTTTTAGAAAAAAATGCATTAGCTTGATAAAAAGACTATTACACAAAACAAATTCTGTATTCCTTATTGTTTTCAAAAAGATTGAACTTTTTGCACGAATTTTTGTTTTTTGATAAAAATTAAAAATTTGGAATTATGGCTATAATGATAACCGATGAATGTATCAATTGTGGTGCTTGCGAACCTGAATGCCCAAATACTGCTATCTATGAAGCAGGTGTAGAATGGACTTGGGCAGGAGGCACCAGCTTAACCGAAGTTGAATTAGAAGACGGAACTATCATAGATGCGAAAGCAAAGCAAAAACCCCTCTCTGACGAATTTTACTACATAGTTCCTCACAAATGTACTGAATGTGTAGGATTTCACGAAGAGCCTCAATGTGCAGCGGTATGTCCTGTGGAATGTTGTGTGCCAGACCCCGAACACGAAGAAACAAAAGAAGAATTGCTTGCCAAAAAGGCTTGGCTGCATCAAGAAGTAGAAGCGTAGTTCCGAAACAAAAATTGAAGCCACAAAATATCTTGTGGCTTTTTTATTTTATTCAAACACTAAAATGTATCATAATACGTTTGAAAAGTCAAAACCTACTGATATGCTGAAAAAAACTTTTACTTCCCTATTTCTTCTTGCTTATTTGCACCTGCAAGCCCAAGAAACTCCGCTTTGGTTGCGTTATCCTGCTATCTCGCCCGATGGGCAAACTATTGTATTTAGTTACAAAGGTGATTTGTACCGAGTGCCTTCCGTTGGAGGTTTAGCTGTACCTATTACATTGCACGAAGCACACGATTTTATGCCTGTTTGGAGTAAAGACGGTAAATCCATTGCATTTGCCTCTGACCGCTACGGCAACTTTGATGTATTCGTAATGCCTGCCACAGGAGGAGAAGCAAAACGACTTACTTTTCACTCCGCTAATGATTTTCCTACGGATTTTAGCCCTGACAACCAAAGAATAATTTTTCAAAGCAATCGCTTGCAAAGAGCTGAAAATATGCAGTTTCCTCGTACCGAACAACTTTACAGCGTTTCGGTAAATGGTGGGCAAGCCCAAATGATTTTAGACCTCAATGCCGAACAAGCTCGTTATAGCCCCGACGGTTCTATGATTGTGTATCACGACTGGAAAGGATATGAAGATAAATGGCGAAAACATCATACTTCTTCGGTTACACGCGATATTTGGATTTACAACACGCAAAAACAAAGCTATCAAAAGATTTCTACTTTTGAAGGTGAAGACCGTAATCCTATTTTCAGTCCTGACGGCAAAAGTGTATATTTTTTGAGTGAAAAGTCAGGTACATTCAATATATGGCGTACAGGGCTAAACGGCGAAAATCCTCAACAAATCACTAATTTCGAAAAACACCCTGTTCGCTTTCTTTCGCAAGCCAATAATGGCACACTTTGCTTTTCGTGGAATGGTGAAATCTACACTCTGCAAGAAGGTTCGCAACCGAGAAAAGTACCTATTCAGGTGGCTACTGATAGCCGTTTGAATACAGAACGCATTGTACCCATCTCAGGGGATATTCGCGAAATGGCTCTTTCACCCAATGGCAAAGAAGTAGCTTTTGTGTTTCGAGGAGAAGTGTTTGTGAGTGCTTTGCAAGGAGGCATTACTAAACGCATTACCAACACTCCCGAACAAGAACGTTCCGTGAGTTTCAGCCCCGATGGCAGAAGTCTAATTTATGCAGGCGAACGTAATGGCAGTTGGAATATTTATCAAAGTAGCATCGTAAGCAAAGATGAACCTTATTTCTCTATGGCTACTTTGCTCAAAGAAGAAGCCATAGTTGCTACTAATGCTGACGAATTTCAACCACAATACTCCCCCGATGGTAAGGAAATTGCCTATTTAGAGGAACGTACTACGCTGAAAGTCTACAACCTTGCCAATAAAACCACTCGCACCGTACTTGCAGGTACGTACAACTATTCTTATTCAGACGGAGACCAATATTTTGAGTGGTCGCCAGATAGCCAATATCTTTTGGCTACTTTTGTACCCAAAGGAGGACAGATTTTTATGGAAGAAATTGCTCTTATCAAAGCAGACGGCAAAAGTGAGCCTATCAATCTTACGCAAAGCGGCTACGATGACGGAATGCCCAAATGGGTATTGGACGGCAAAGCCATGATTTGGACTTCCGATAGAGACGGCATGAAAAACCACGCTTCATGGGGAGGAGAGAGAGATGTATATGCTATGTTCTTTGACAAAGCCGCCTATGATAGATTTTTACTTTCCAAAGAAGAATTAGAGGTTTTGAAAGAAAAAGAAAAAGAGGCTGAAAAGGAGAAAAAGGAAAGTCCCGCTCAAACCGATAACAAGCGAGATAGAAAAGCCAAAAACACCGAAAAAAGCGAAAGCGACAAAAATAAATTGGTTTTGGACTTAACCGACCTTGAAAACCGCAAAGTACGTTTAACTATCCACTCCTCACGCCTTGCCGATGCTGTGCTTTCCAAAGATGGTGAAAAGTTGTATTACTTGGCTCGTTTTGAAAAAGATAATGACCTTTGGGTAACCGATTTGCGTACAAAAGAAACTAAAATACTCGTTAAAAATGCGGGCAATGCTATAGAATTGAGCAAAGACGGCAAATTTTTGCTTACCTTGAACGAGGGTAATATTTACAAAATTGATGTAGAGAGCGGCAAAAAGGAAAACATCACTATCAAAGCAGAAATGAATTTGAACTACGTAGCCGAAAAAACCTACATTTTTGACCACGCTTGGCGACAAGTCGTCAAAAAATTTTATGTAACCGACCTGCATAAAGTAGATTGGAATTTCTATTACAACGAATACAAACGCTTTTTGCCACACATCAACAATAACTATGATTTTTCAGAAATGCTTTCTGAACTTTTGGGAGAGCTAAATGCCTCGCATACGGGTTGTCGTTTTAGTCCAAATGCTCCCAATGGAGATAATACGGCTTCGCTGGGTGTTTTTTACGATGATACTTATCAAGGCAATGGCGTAAAAATCGCTGAAATTATTGCTAAAAGTCCTTTGGATAATGCCAAGTCTCGCATAAAGGCAGGCATGATTATTGAAAAAATTGATGGCGTTGAAATTACTCCTAATCTTGATTTTTACAGCCTTTTGAACCGAAAAGCAGGTAAAAATACATTACTTTCCGTGTTTGACCCCAACAGCAAACAACGTTTTGAAGAAGTTGTAAAACCCATTTCCCGAAGTGAAGAAACAGAATTGATTTATAGGCGTTGGGTGGCTCGTCAGGCACGCGAGGTAGAAAAACTTTCGGGAGGAAAAATTGGTTACGTGCATGTGCGTGGTATGAACGACCCCAGCTACCGAACCGTAGTAGAAGATGTTTTGGGCAAACATATTGCCAAAGAAGCTCTCATTGTTGATACACGTTTCAACGGAGGAGGGTGGCTACACGATGATTTGGCAACCTTTTTGAGTGGTAAAAAGTATATGACAATGATTCCCCGCCACCAACCTATGGGCAAAGAGCCTATGCGTAAATGGTCAAAGCCTTCGGTAGTATTGATGAGTGAGGGTAATTATTCTGATGCACATCTATTCCCTGTAACCTACAAAGCCTACCAAATTGGCAAAACTATAGGTATGCCTGTGCCTGGTACAGGAACAGCCGTTTGGTGGGAAACACAAATTGATAATACACTTGTTTTTGGTATTCCACAGGTAGGAATGATGGATAATAATGGCAACTATATGGAAAATAATCAATTAGAACCAGATATCAAAGTTGTCAATGAACCCGCTCAACTGCTCAAAGGCAAAGACCAACAATTAGAACGTGCTGTCAAGGAACTTTTAGAAATTATCGCTAAATAAAAATTTTTTGTAAATTTCCACCCTAACCCAAAATACTCCTATGAAATATCTATCATTATTGCTTATTGTAGCGAGTTTACTTTCGGTTTCTGAGGTAGAAGCCCAAAAAAAACGTAAAAAGAAAAAAGAAGAAGCTAAAAAAGAAGCCTCTGCTGCGAATGCACAACAAAATCAACCTAAAACCATTGCCTCCATTATTAGCAAATGTAAAGCCTATCCAGGACTTTTCAACTTGTATCAAGATGAAAAAGATGGCACTGTGTATATGCTCATTAAAAAAGACCAATTAGATAAAGAGTATATCTATTTCAGTCATACGGTTGATGGTGTTTTGGAAGGCGGACATTTCAGAGGTAGTTTCCGAGATAATAAAGTCTTCACTATCAAGCGATATTTTGAGAGAATTGAATTCATTACGCTGAACACTGCATTCTATTTTGACCCCAATAACGCTCTTGCCAAAGCCGCTAATGCTAATATTAGCAATGCCATTATGGTTTCAGAAAAAATTGAAGCCGAAGACAAAGAAAAAGGAGAAATCTTGATAAAAGCTGAAAAAGTGTTTTTGGCGGAAGAATTTTCACCTATCAAGCCTAATTATCCACCTACTTATCAAGGTTTTAGGTTGGGCAATTTGAACAAAGATAAAACCAAATATTCCTCTATCAAGAATTATCCCAAAAACACTGATGTAGTAGTAGAATACACTTTTGATAATCCTACTCCGCAAGGAACTGCCAGTGAAGCTGTTACCGATGGACGCTTTATTACTATCAAATCGCAACATAGCCTTATTGAAATGCCTCAAAATGATTTTATTCCTACCTTTGATGACCCTCGCATAGGCTATTTCACAACCCAAGTAACAGACCTTACAGGCACTACTTCTACAAATTATAGAGATTTGGTACATAAATGGCACTTGAAAAAGAAAAATCCTGATGCCGCTCTTTCCGAGCCTGTTGAGCCGATTGTGTTTTGGATTGAAAAAACTACTCCTTTGGAGTTTAGAGAAACCATTATGAAAGCTGGTTTAGCTTGGAACGAGGCTTTTGAAAAAGCAGGCTTCAAAAATGCTATTGAAATTCGCATACAACCCGATACAGCCACTTGGGATGCGGGTGATATTCGCTACAATGTGTTGCGTTGGACATCTTCCCCTCAACCACCTTTCGGAGGCTATGGACCTTCTTTTGTCAATCCGCGTACAGGGCAAATTCTGGGGGCAGATATAATGCTAGAATACACCTATATTCTCAATGCAATGCGAAACGATAAAATCTTTGAAACTGCCGCCATTTCTAACAATCTTTTAGAGGCAGAACAAGAATTTATCCGTTATCATAAAAATCATGCTCATTTCTGTACGTTGGGTTATCATTTGCAGATGCATAATATTTTCGCTCATACTGCTCTTGATGTCTTGGGAGCTGATGAAACTCAAAAGAAAAAATACATTGAGGAGACGCTTTATTATTTGGTTTTGCATGAAATGGGGCATACTTTGGGCTTAAATCATAATATGAAAGCCACCCAACTGCATAGTCCTGAAAATTTACACAACGAAGAACTTACTCGCCGAGTAGGTTTGCAAGGTTCGGTAATGGATTATCCTCTGCCAAATATTGCTTCTGATAGAACCAAACAAGGACAATATTTCACTACTAAACCTGGTCCTTACGATATTTGGGCAATAGAATTTGCTTACGGTACATTACCCGACCCCAAAGCAGAAAAAGAACGCTTGGAAAAACTTTTAGCTCGTTCTACCGAGCCTGAATTGATGTTTGGCAATGATGCTGATGATATGCGTAGCTCTTTCAGTGGCATTGACCCCCGCGTAATGATTTTTGACCAATCTTCTGATATGATTTCTTACGGTGCCGATAGAATGAAATTAGTCAATGAAATACTAAAAAAACTCAAAGACGATTACATCAAAAACAATCCCAATCGCTCTTACGATGAACTTTTGGTACGTTATTTAGCGGTTACGGGGCAAAAATTCAATGCCGCTAATGCTATTTCTCGTTACATTGGTGGGGTGTATGTAGATAGAGGTTTTGTAGGTCAAAAGGGGGCTACTCAACCTTTTACGCCTGTGCCTACCCAAGAACAAAAAAGAGCTATGAAAGTCCTTGCGGATTTTGTTTTTGCCCCTGATGCCATGAAAGTACCTTCCGACCTTTACAATTACTTGCAACAACAACGTAGAGGCTTCAATTTCTTTGGACGCGGTGAAGACCCTCGTATCAATGAAAGGGCTTTGTCTATGCATGCGGCAATTCTGACTCATCTTTTAAGTCCTGTAACCCAACAACGTATTCTCAACTCCGAGCATTACGGCAATGACTACAAACTTGCCGATATGATGAACGATTTAACCGATGCCATTTTCAAAGCAGACTTGAATGGTTCGGTAAATACTTTTCGGCAGAATTTACAAATTGAGTATGTAGGCAGATTGATAAATATGGCAGGTCTGAGCGGAACTCCTTCTTTGTATGTATATCCTGCTCAATCGGTAGCTTTGTATCAACTCAATCAAATTCGGAGAATGCTTAAAGGCAACCAAACAGGCGACACAGCCACCAAAGCCCACCGAGAGCATATTGTGTATAGAATTGAAAAAGCCTTAAATGCTAAATAATTCAATAAACTTCCCCAAACAATCACTGGGGAAGTTTTCTTTTGCAACTTCAAACAAACGAATAGTCTTATGAAAAAGAAATTTCTTGTCTTCGTTTTGGTGGTGATAATGGGGCAATATGTTTATGGTCAGGAATTGCCCCAAGCCAGTCCGCTCTGTAAAATTGAGCAAAAGATTGGTCTTACTGATGTAACTATTCGTTACTCACGTCCAAGTGTAAAAGGGCGTAACATTTGGGGAGATTTGGTACCTTACAATACGCTTTGGCGTACAGGAGCTAATGCCTGTACCACAATTTCATTCTCCGATAATGTTATGCTTAATGGTCAAAATGTACCTGCGGGTGAGTATTCTATTTTTACTATTCCTGCACAAGACGAATGGACTTTTATTCTAAACAAGAACACCAAACTTTGGGGAACAGACGGCTATAAATCTGATGATGATGTATTACGCTTAAAGGTAAAACCTGAATTGAATGCTCCTTTCACAGAAACTATGACTTTCTTTTTTGATAATCTCAAAGTAGATGCCGCTGATTTGGTATTTGCTTGGGATAAATTACGTTTTTCCGTGAAAATCAGTGTAGATACCGATACCAAAGCCATAGCTAACATTAAAAGAGCTATCAACGAAGCTGAAAACATCTACCGAATCTACAATTCCTCTGCTACTTACCTATTAGATACCAACAAGGAACTTTTACAAGCCCTTGATTGGGCAAAGAAATCAGTAGCTATGAAAGAAATGTATTGGAATACTTATACACTTTCAAGAGCCTTAGCCGCCAATAAAATGTTCAAAGAAGCTATTACAACTGCTGAAAAATCTTTGAAACTTTCCCAAGAAGCCAAAGCGGAAAGCTACATCAAAATGAACCAAAAAAATATCGAAGAGTGGAAAAAGCAAAAAATGAAATAAGTTTGGAGAATGTCAAAATGAGTAGCTTTCTAAGTAAAAAATCGCAAGTATGAAAAGATTTTTTTGAAAAAAGAACAATTTTTCAAAAAAATTTTGTAACTTGCACCCGCATTTTGCCTTTGTATCTATTCTAACTTTTTGGGTATATGTCAAAACTTCGTATTCTGTACGTTGCCAGTGAAGTTGCCCCTTTCCTTCAAACCAGTAAAGTAGCCGATTTTGTTAGACACATTCCGCAAGCTATGCAAGAAAGGGGAATGGAAATCAGGATTTTGGTACCTCGCTTCGGTACTATCAATGAACGCAAAAACCGCCTACACGAAGTTGTGCGACTTTCAGGTATCAATATTTCCGTAGGAGACGAAGAAAAGCCTCTTACTATCAAGGTGGCTTCCGTGCCGAATGCGAAAATGCAAGTCTATTTCATTGATAATGAAGATTATTTCCACCGAAAGTCGGTGTTTGTAGATAAGGATAACCGCTTTTATGAAGATAATGACGAAAGAGCTATATTTTTCTGTAAGGGTGTTTTGGAAACTATCAAGAAATTAGGCTGGGCTCCCGATATTATCCATTGCAACGACTGGATGACTAGCTTTATCCCTATGTATCTGAAAACCACCTATCGCAAAGACCCTATCTTCCAAAATACTAAGTCTATTTTCAGCATTTACGATAACCATTTCAATCACCAATTCGGCAAAGATTTAGTAGAAAAAGTGAAAATGATAGACATAGATGATGCTGCCGTAGCACATCTTTCCCAAGCTACTTTTGAGAGCATCATCAAAACTGGCATAAAATATGCTGATATGGTGATTAGTGCCGAAGAAGAATATAGCGAAAAACTACAAAATCTGCTCAATGAAATCAAAAATGAATGTGTTATCAATCATTTGCCATTTGGTAGTTCCGAACAGAGCCAAGCTCTTTCAGACTCTTACTACAATCTTTACAATGAACTTAGCAGCCGTTAAGAATTTATTTTATCTTTGTTGTGTTGTTTGCTTGATAAGTGCCTGCAACAAATCTACAACCATAGGAAGCGAACTACAACCCCAAAATCTTGGGGTTATTTTTACGGATACTGTAACCGTAGAGGCTTCCACAATTTTTTTAGATAGTGTCGCCACTACTAATAGAGAAATTATTTTGGCAGGCGAATACATAGACCCCTTTTTAGGACACATCAAAGCGGCAAGTTTTTTCAATGTTCAGCCTTTCAATAAAACTTTTTCATTTGGCTCAAATCCACAATTTATTTCAGCAGTTTTTTCATTACCTATCAACTTTGTGTATGGAGACAGCACCCAAACACAAACACTCTCTTTGCACAGGCTCACAGAAAAAATTAATCCCAATCGTGTCTATTACAACTATGATATGCTCAACTATGAGCCTACTCCTGTGGGAACTTACACATTTGTAGGTACGCAAGCTGCTGTATTCGGCAAGATTGAAATTCCGCTTGATGATAACTTCAGAAATGATATCATTGCTCTTGTCAATGCAAATGCTAATGATGAACTCACCCAAGCTGAATTAGATGACTTTGTAAAAGGTTTTGCATTGGTTTCGCAAGGAGGTAATGCAATATGGGGCTTTCGCGTAACTGACCAGATTCCTGCCGCTATTGAAATTAAATTTATTTCCGATAGTGGTAGCGAGCAAATTTATAGAATTGCGGTTCGCAATGCTATCTCCGCCGATGATGTAAGCAATGAACGCTATAATTCGCAACGTTTCAATCATGTTTCTGCTAATCGTGCAGGTACACCTATTCAATCTCTTACAACGCACTATCAAACTATACCTTCTGCTGCAACAAATGAAATGACTTTCATTCAAGAGTCTTTGGGCATACGCACCAAAGTTACCTTTCCGTATCTGAAAGAATTGGTAAAGAACAGAACCATTGCTATCAATAAAGCAGACTTGGTAGTTTTTCCTGTGGAAAATACGCATAATCAATTCTTCAAATTACCTCGCCGTTTGGATATGCTTCGCCTTGATGAAAATGGAAAGTTGATAAAATATTTTTTCCGTTATAGTGAGCCACGTTTGGGGCAAGGTGTATTTATTCAAGATACCTTAGATGCTCGTGTGCAAGCAGAAGGCAATAATCCTTTTGGTTTTGATAGACCTTTTGCCGCTACTTTCAATAGCATAAGCAATAGCTACAATATGGAAATCACAACCTATCTCCAATATGTACTAAATGGCTTGAATCCTCGCTATCAGGGAGTAAATAAATTTCCTAATTCAGGTTTCATCTTATCTTCGGATTTGAGCAATACGGCTGTCTTCCGAATGATAGTAAGCAGTTCGAAACGAAATACCCGAAAAATGCAATTACGAATTTTCTATACCATAGTAAAATAAAAGCAAAATTGTACGTTTATGTGTGGAATTGTAGCTTATGTGGGTGAAAGAGAGGCTTATCCCATTATTATCAATGGATTGCAAAAATTAGAATATCGTGGCTATGATAGTGCAGGAATTGCTTTGCTCAATGGAGGTTTGAATATTTACAAGAAAAAAGGAAAAGTAAAAGAACTTGCTGAGCTTTTGGAAAAAGAAAAAGATAAACTACATAGCAATATCGGCATAGGGCATACCCGTTGGGCTACTCACGGCGAACCTAACGACATTAATGCTCACCCTCATTATTCTGCCAACAAAAATATGGCAATTATTCATAATGGGATTATTGAAAATTATGCGGCTCTCAAACAAGATTTAATGAAAAAAGGCTATACATTTCGTAGCGATACCGATTCAGAAGTTTTTATTAACCTTATTGAACATATCAAAGAACACGAAAAATGCCCTTTGGACGAAGCCGTCAGGCTCGCCATGACACAAGTGGTGGGGGCTTATGCAATTGTAATTATTTCCAAAGAAGATAGCACGCAGTTAGTAGCAGCACGCAAGGGCAGTCCTTTGGTTGTGGGAGTAGGTGAAAGAGAATATTTTTTGGCTTCTGATGCTACTCCTATTGTGGAGCATACCAAAAAGGTAATCTACATCAATGACCAAGAAATTGTAGTTATCCGCAATGGTAAATTGCAAATTCGCACCATTGAGGATATACCTATTACTCCATACATTCAAACCCTAGATTTAGAACTCTCTCAAATTGAAAAAGGAGGTTTTCCTCATTTTACGCTCAAAGAAATTTTTGAGCAACCCAAGTCGCTTCGCGATGCTATGCGGGGGCGTATCAATGCTGAAAAAAATCATTTAGTTTTAGGTGGTTTGATTGAATATCAACAGAAACTTATCCATGCCGATAGAATTATCATCTTGGGTTGTGGAACATCTTGGCATGCAGGGTTAGTGGGTGAGTACTTGTTTGAAGAATTTACGCGAATTCCTGTAGAAGTTGAGTATGCTTCTGAATTTCGTTATCGTAATCCTGTTATTCGTGAGGGTGATGTAGTAATTGCTATTTCGCAATCAGGGGAAACCGCTGATACCCTTGCTGCCGTAGAACTTGCTAAAAGTAAAGGAGCTATTATTTTTGGGGTCTGTAATGTAGTAGGTTCGTCTATTCCGCGAGCCACCCATGCAGGAGCGTACATACACGCAGGACCCGAAATTGGTGTAGCTAGTACCAAAGCCTTTACAGGACAGATTATGGTACTTACGATGATGGCTCTTATTATTGGTAGAGCCAAAGGAACTATTACAGAGTCCAAATTTCAAGAACTCATTGCCGAACTTGTAACTATTCCCGATAAGGTTGAATACATTCTACATAAGGTAGATAGTCAAATCAAGTACATTGCCGAAGAGTTTAAGGGAGCAAGAAACTTTTTATACTTGGGTAGAGGTTTCAACTTTCCTGTGGCATTGGAAGGTGCTTTGAAACTTAAAGAAATCTCTTACATTCACGCTGAAGGTTACCCTGCTGCCGAAATGAAGCATGGTCCTATTGCCTTAATTGATGAAAATATGCCCGTGGTGTTCATTGCACCGAAAGATAGCACTTACGAAAAAATTTTAAGTAATGTGCAAGAAATCAAGGCTCGCAAGGGTAGAATTATTGCCGTAGTAAATGAAGGAGATGAGGAAATCAAGAATTTAGCCGAATTTACTATTGAAATTCCTACTACTCATGAGGCATTTTCACCTATCTTGACCGTCATTCCTTTACAGTTGCTCTCTTATTATATTGCAACACATTTGGTAGAAGACGTTGATAAACCTCGCAATTTGGCTAAATCAGTAACCGTAGAGTAGAATTTGGTTTGATTATCACACAAATTTTTCAGAAAATCCTTGAAAGAAGTCAAATTTCAAGGTTGTTCTATATTCTGCAAAATTATTTTCCTTTTTTCACACACTATTTTTTTCAATTCAAGCGTTTTTCAATCAAATTTTAGCATTATGAAAAAAGCCCTTTTTACAATCGCTTTATTGTGGCAAGGTTGGACTTTCGCCCAAAACAGCTTCAAGGGAATGATAGAATACGAGGCTACAGTTCGTATTGATGTGGAAAGTATCCGTCAGACTAATCCCGAAGCCGCCGCTAATATTCCTGACGTATTTAACTACACTGAAAAATTGTACGTTAATGGCAATTTGGGAAGAGTGGAAAGAATTTTTCCAATGATGATGGGTGGAGGTAGAATTAACCCCCAACAACAACAAAGAATGATGAATCAGTTTCGCCGTTTTATTCCTGAAACCTACTGGAATTTTAGCGAAAAAAAGGTTTATACATTCAGCACTTTGCCCAAAGATAGTGTCAATGTAGAAAGATACGTAATAGAAAAAGCCATTGAATTTTCACAAAACATTAAATTTGACGAGAAAAAAACTAAAAAAATCTTGGGATACAATTGCAAAAAAGCTACTCTCAAAACAGAAGATGATACTTATACAATTTGGTACACTACCGAATTAGGTTTTACTTATTCTCCGCTTTCGCAAAGCACTTCAAGTATGCAACGTTGGGGCAGAGGTGGAGGCAATATGCCCAAATTGCCTGTAATAGTTATAGAAAATGCCGTTGTGATGGCAGTAGAAGGTACAGATATCGGTTTTGAGGCAAAAAAAGTCAGCAAAGATGAAGTGCAAGAAATCACAATGCCAACAGATGCCCAGAAAGTTACAGAGGAGGAATTAAGAGAAATTTTCCAAAAAAGACGTAGTAACTTCCGAATGACTATAAGCGGAGGAAGTAGAAATTAGTTCTTTTGATATCAAATGAAAAGTGGCTTTTGTGGTTAGATAATATGAGCCTGTTCTTAATATCAAAATATTGATTATCAAAATTTTATCTTTATAAAACATTAGACAAGTTTGCTTTTTAACTGCCAACAGCCTCACAATTTTGAGGCTGTTTTTTTAATTTTCAAAAGCAAAGATTTAGATTTTTTCAGCGTCTTTTAGAGCTTTGCGTAATGCTTCCACTTTATTATTTACCTCTTGTAATTCGCTTTGCGTATCTGATTTAGCTACTACGCCTGCTCCCGCCTGAAAGAACAAAGTATTATTTTTGCTCAAAAAAGAGCGTATCATAATTGCTTGATTAAACTCCCCATTGAAACCCAAAAAACCAATACAACCTCCGTAATAGCCTCTGTTGCCGTTTTCGTAACGATTGATAAGTTCCATAGCTTTGTGTTTGGGAGCCCCTGAAAGCGTACCCGCAGGAAAAGTATCAGCTACAAGTTGTAAAGTAGGCACATTATCAGGAATATCCGCCGTAACTTTGGAAACCAAATGAATAACGTGCGAATAATATTGAATTTCCTTAAAGGTTTCTACCCTTACGTTATAACCATTCCTGCTCAAATCATTACGAGCCAAATCTACGAGCATTACGTGTTCAGAATTTTCTTTGGGGTCTTCTAATAGTTTTTGGGCAAGAGCAAAATCCGCTTCATCATTGCCAGTTCGCTTGAAAGTACCTGCAATAGGGAAAATGCTTGCCTTATTATTTTTTACTACAATTTGAGCTTCAGGTGAAGAGCCAAAAATTTTATAGCTTCCGTAATCAAAGTAAAAAAGATATGGAGAAGGATTGATAGAACGTAAGCTGCGATATACATTGAATTCATCTCCGTGAAATTTTTGCTCAAAACGGCGAGAAACTACCATTTGAAAAACATCTCCTACTTGGCAATGTTTTTTGGCATTTTCAATTACTGCTAAAAATTCTTCGTCTTTGAAATTAGAACTTTCCTCTCCAAGCATCTGAAAGCGATACTGAGGAATATTGCGGTTAAAAATCAGATTTTCAATTTCTGTTAAATGACTTTTTTCACCCTCCAAAAGATGCTCAAATAAGTAAAGTTCATTTTTGAAATGGTTGATAGCAATAATATACTGATAAACTTGATAGACAATTGTGGGAATTGCCCGATAGTCGTTTTCAAAGTCTTTGATAGCAATGTTTTCAAAATACTTGATGGCATCATAAGCCATATACCCGAAAAGCCCATTGCTAATGAAGTTGAAGTTGTTCTTTTCTACTTCAAAAGATTGAATAAATCGTTCTAATGCTTCAATAATTTCTTTGCCCGAAGTAATTTTCTGCGTTTGGGCTTTGGTTTTAGGGAATTGTGTAAGTATTGTTCCATTCTTGACCTCAAACCTTGCAATAGGATGAAAACAAATGTATGAAAAGCTATTCTCATTGCCGTGATAGTCAGAGCTTTCCAACAAAATTGAATTAGCAAATTTGTCGCGAAGTTTTAGATAGATACTAACAGGCGTAACTGTATCGGCGAGCAGTTGTTTGTAATAAGTGTATAATTTCAACATAGCCGTTTTAAGAAAAAACTCAAAAAATTGTAATTTATTGTTTTTTCATCAATACTCATCATCTACGCTTACGTGTTCGTGCATAACAATGGTATGCGTATCTAGGTAGTACAAATCGTGTATGCTCAACACATGAACCACCAAATTTCCAATAGAAATAGGACTGCCCAAAGGAACTTGTGTAATGTTGGTATGTTTAATAAATCTGCCATCCACGAGTATTACCAACCCCGAACCCACTACTTCCATAGACCTATTTTCCTTGATAACCAGTCCTGTATCTTCTCCTAAACCAATGCCCAAAACTTTCGGATTGCTCACAACTGCCTGAAATAATCGTCCTATTCTACCTCTTTGTACGAAATGCGTATCAATAATTACGTCCTGAATTAGCCCCAAACCACTCGTAATTTTGACTTCTCCTTTGAGCAGGGCTTCACTACTGCTACCCTGATAAATCATGCTATCTGAGGCAGCAGCAGCTCCTGCCGAAGTACCCGCAATAACAAACTCTTCCTCATAATATTTTTTGAGCAATAAATCGTGAAATTTTGTTCCACCCAGAAAGGTAGTCAGACGGAGTTGGTCTCCTCCTGTAAACATCACTACATCGGCTTTTGCCAAACGCTCTACAAATTCATCATCATTGGCTTGCTCACGTTTATCAATATTAAGCATATTGACATTTTTGGCTCCCAGATAGTTAAAAGCCCTGATATATTCCGCACCAACCTTTTTAGGAATCTTGGAAGCCGTTGTAACTACCTCAATTTGAGAATCTTGTTTTTTACAGCCTTCTTTGATAATTCGGTTCAGAATACCTTTTTCAAAAAAATTCAAATTTTTTTCTACGTCGGGATGAAAATTTCGCTCAGTAAAACTGCCTTTATCCACTGCACCACCGATAATGATTAACGTCCCTTTGGGCTTATTCATTTTTAATGATGATTTGCGTTCAAATAAGGTGCAAGTTACCGAAAAAAATAAATTTGCTAAAAATTTTGATATTTTTTTTAGCCAACTACTGATTAACCCGTAAAAGTTGTTCTCAAAATGTTCGTTTAAGAAACAGGCTCAATCCATTTTCCGTCTTCTTTGATAAGATTGATAAGTTCATCAAGGGCATTTTCTTCGGCTACGGTGCGTTTAACAATTTCCTTACCTCGGTAAAGTGAAATTTTTCCCTTGCCCGAACCCACATACCCATAATCAGCATCAGCCATTTCGCCAGGTCCATTAACAATACAGCCCATAATGGCAATTTTTATCCCTTTGAGGTGGTCAGTACGTTTGCGGATTTTAGCCGTAACTTCTTGCAAATCAAACAGCGTCCTGCCGCAACTTGGGCAAGAAATATATTCCGTTTTCGTGATACGTGTGCGTGTAGCCTGCAAAATACCAAAAGCCAAGCTATTTGCCTCCTGAATTTGAGAATTGGGTACAGAAATCATCAAGCCATCGCCCAAGCCGTCAATGAGCAATCCACCTATATCGGTAGAGGCATCAATTTGTAACTGCTCTAAATCATTGGTTTCGTAATCTCGCCAAAAAATTACAGGCAAGTGAATGTGGTGTTGCATAAGCCTTACCACAAAAGCCCGCAAAGCAGGTAAAGCATGGGCATTAGCAGTTTTCAACACCAAAACCCAATAATTTTTTTCTTTTGACAGATATTGGAGTAGCTGTTCGTATATGTCAGTATCATCTACATCAATCAAAAGAAAATTAAGGAGGTCAGAAAATTCATTGGCAGTAAGATATTCTTTTGCGTTGCAAAGTGGATAAGTCTTTTCGTTTTTGTGCTTCACCCAAACATCATAATCTTGAATGGCTTGTAAGCCATTAGGAAGCATAAAAGGTACAGCATTTTTACCTAAATAGAGAAAATCTGCTCCCAAGTCGTTCATAGCCCATTTATCGGTGGCAGGTAGGTAAAAATGTCCGATTTTTTTCAAATCATTCATTTCAATTTGCCCAACAGCTGAAAAATCTGCTATCACACGAGGTACATTTTTAGCACCGATATTCAGAACTTCACGGGTCTGTCGCCGCTGATAAGCAAAAGGATTGATAGGGTAACTTTTAAGTTCAGGGATAGGTTTTTGGAGTTTTTCTCGTTCTACATAACGATTAACAAGTTTTTTTGCCACAGGAATTTCGTATTCGGGGTCTTCGGTGAGTGAAACTCTTATGGTATCTCCCAAGCCGTCTTCTAAAAGCGTACCAATGCCCACTGCCGATTTAATTCTGCCATCTTCGCCGTCTCCTGCTTCGGTTACGCCCAAATGCAAGGGATAAGGTTTCAAGCCTTCTTCCTGCAAACGTTGCACTAATAACCTATACGCCTGCACCATAACTTGCGGATTGCTACTTTTCATAGAAAGTACAATGTTGTAAAAACCTTCGTCTTCTGCAATACGCAAAAACTCCAAAGCCGACTCTACCATTCCCAAAGGATTATCCCCGTACCGACTCATAATTCTATCGGAAAGTGAGCCGTGATTAGTACCTATTCGCATAGCTGTACCATATTCCTTGCAAATACGCACTAATGGCACAAACTTTTCTCTAATTCGTTCTAATTCTGCTTGATATTCGGCTTCGGTGTACTCAATGATTTCAAAGCGTTTTCTATCGGCAAAATTGCCCGGATTGATACGCACCTTTTCCACAATACGAGCCGCAATTTCAGCGGCATTGGGCGTAAAATGAATATCAGCAATCAGGGGCGTATTGTAACCTAATTTACGTAATTCATTTTTGATATTTCGCAAGTTTTCAGCTTCTTTGACACTCGGAGCAGTAATGCGTATGTATTCAGAACCCGCTTCAATCAAACGGATACACTCTGCAACTACGGCAGATGTATTCATTGTATCCGAAACAGTCATGGTCTGCACCCGAATAGGATTATTGCCTCCCAAAGGTACATCTCCAATTTTCACCTCAATAGTTTTTCGGCGTTGATATTTCGTAAGCGAAGGGCAATACAAAGGGTTATGGAAGGTCTGCGTTTCTTGCATAAAAAAATTATTTTATGCAAAAATAACAAAAATCTTGCAGAAAAGTTGGCAAAAAGCGTGAAATTGTTAAATTTCAAACAAAGTGGTTTTGCAAAAAAGATTATTCATAACTACTCCCAACTCTTCCTTGCGAAAGGCTGCTATTAGGACACATTTTTGAGAGGATAAAAATGAAAAATATTTACAGAACGTAGATTTTACGGATGAAGTAAAAGTTTTTAATATTGCAAAAAAATACATAAAAACTTGATAATCAATATTTTGTTTGGGCATTATCTCTTAATGTAACCACAGAGAACGCAGAAATACGCAGAGTTTAGTAAAATAACGTAGATTTTACAGATAAAGTAGATTAAGCAAAATAGAT
>JANWZC010000339.1 GCA_025054975.1 Raineya sp. | reverse complement strand
GAATACCCTCTAACCATAAATCATACTCACCTGAAAAATTTTTATCTAATTTTTTTGAAGCTTTTTTCAGTAAAGGACATTTACCCATTAAATAAGTTTGGGCAAAATTCTCTCCAAAATCTCTCGGAGCTGATATTTCAAAAAGCCATAAATATGGATTTTGGCTGATATATTCACTTCTAATCTCCAAATATTTTTCATAAGTTAAACTTCCTTGTTTCATTAGACTGCAAATCAATAACTCGTATTCATTGAAAGGGTAAATACCATTATCATTTTCTACCAAGTCCAAAATCAATTCTAACTCTTGGGAATTTCCTTTGAAATTTGCTATAATTCTATCCTTCAACAACGAAAGTTCCATTACTGGTTTGGTTTATACCCAAAAACTTCCAATATGCAGTTTCAGAAAATTCAGAAAACTTTTGAAAAAACTGAGTGTGCAAAGGTAATAATTCTAAATCGCCTCGTAAAATTTTGTGTGTGTGAAAAATTTTTTGAAATATCCAATTCATTATTTCACTATTGAGCAAGTGAGCAAGTTGTTTAGGAGTTATACCTAATTTGGGGCTTGGAATAAGTAAGTTAGCACTATTTAATACAACTCTCTGTTGGTCATCGTAAAAAAATAACAAACGTGAAGAAATAAATCGG
>JANWZC010000338.1 GCA_025054975.1 Raineya sp. | reverse complement strand
CCAAAAACTTCAACCACCTTGAAAAATTACATTATCATTGATTTTGACAGCACTTTTACACAAGTAGAAGGGCTTGACGAATTAGCACGGATTGCCTTGCAAGATGTCCCTGACGGCACAGAACGTATCCGCCGAATTGAGCAAATCACACACGCAGGCATGGAAGGCAAAATTTCTTTTGCCGAAACCCTGCGTGAGCGTGTAGGTTTGCTCAAAGCTCATCAAAAGCATATTCAAGAGCTTATCAATTTGTTAAAAACCAAAGTTTCTCCTTCAATTCAACGAAATAAGCAATTTTTTGAGCAGTTTTCTGATAACATTCTGATTATTTCCAGCGGTTTTCGTGAGTTTATTGTGCCTATTGTAAGCGAATACGGCATAAAACCCGAAAATGTATTTGCCAACTCCTTCATTTTTGATGAAAATGGCAATATCATTGGCTATGATACTGAAAACTTATTAGCTCAAAACGAGGGCAAAGTATTGCAACTCAAAGTATTGAACCTAACAGGTGAAATTTATGTCATCGGTGATGGCTACACCGACTACCAAATGCGAGAAGCAGGATTAGCTAATCGTTTTTATGCTTTCACCGAAAACGTAAAACGTGAAAGCGTTACTGCCAAAGCTGACTATGTACTTCCTAATTTAGATG
>JANWZC010000337.1 GCA_025054975.1 Raineya sp. | reverse complement strand
AGATCTGGCTAACGCCCTAATAGCTTTTGAAGTAGCACACGAAGCTAATCCAACAGATACCATAGCTGTAACTTATGCTTCTGCGGTAGCTTGGGAGGCAAAAAATTATGATAAATTTTTGCAGTATGCCGAGAAAATAGAAAAAATGAATTTTAGTCCTGCTACTAAAAGAGTTACCAAGATACAAATAGCATATTTGTACGCTGAACGAAAAAATATACCCAAAGCACTTGAAGTTTTAGAAGAGGCTATTAAACAGTACCCTAATGATAAGCAAATTTGGGGATTAGCGGCTGAGCTATACGAGCAACAGGTTAAAAGTGGAGGAACAAACAACCTGATAGAGTTTTATGAAAGAGCTGTGAAGCAATTTCCTAATGATGCTGATTTTTGGAAGTTATTGGGTTTTGCTTATTGGAACAAAGCAGTAGAGATAGAAAAGGAAATTCGCAAAAAGAAAGAAGCTGAAGGACTTACAGGAGAATTGAAAGACCCTAAAAAACAGCAAAAAGCCCGTGAGTATAACAATATTGTTGATGCAGAGATAAAAAAAGCTATTCCACCGCTTGAAAAAGCTGACCAACTCAAGCCCAATGATTTTGATACTATGGATTTACTTCGTGCTTGCTATGAAACTTTGGGTATGAAAGACAAAAAAGCTGAAATGGA
>JANWZC010000336.1 GCA_025054975.1 Raineya sp. | reverse complement strand
ATTTTTGAGTTCGGTAAAAAATGTTTTAAGGTAATTATAGCACTAATTTACCCTTTTTCAGCGAATTAGACAAATCTTTTTGTTTAGAAAATCAAATTTTGTACCAAATGAGGTGGAACTTGTAAGTTTGTTTATCCAAGAGCAAGCATAACACCTTGCCAAATCCAATCCATAGCCAAACCGAAAATCACACCGAACCCAAAACCATAATTGATAAGTTCTCGGAAATAAATTGCGGCAAAACTATAAAAAAGTGCCTCCACTTCTTTGGGGTGCATAGCTTCAATTTCCTCTACTACTACCTTGTGCAAGTCAATGGAAAGTAAGAGTTGAGGCAAATTATCGTCAAGGGCTTCAAAAACAGCCTCTAAAATCTGAAATACCAAATATTCTTTCGTTGAAGGAGAAATATTAGGCAAAATTTGTGGCAACAAATCGTGCAAGATTGCAGAAATAAACTCTTGCAAGAACATTTTCACTTCATTCTTTTGTAAAATTTTGGAGAAAGTTTTATGCAAATCACTCAATAAAGTTTCCGTTTGCAGATATTTTTCCAAACTTTCTGCTTTCAGTAGGCGAAAAGCCTCATCAATCCATTGATTTTTTTCTTGCTCAAAAACCTGACTTTGCAAGACATATTCAGCAATTTTTTGAGCAATTTTGGCACTATCTTCACT
>JANWZC010000335.1 GCA_025054975.1 Raineya sp. | reverse complement strand
AGAATGTTATTTAATACTTTTCACGAATATTTACTCCCCTACAAAGAACGACTTATCAGCAGAGGAATTAGAAAGTTTGATGAAACTAACTGGTGGGAATGGGGAAGAAAACATTTTATTTCGCGTAGAAAAAGAATTTATGTCAACTGCAAAACTCGCTATAAAAGACCCTTTTTTACACATACCTGTCCTAATTACGATGGCTCTATTTTGGCGATATTTCCTCATAGTCTAAATGCTGATGTAGAACATCTAAAAGATTTGCTTAATGAAGTCAATTGGGACGAATTAGGATTTGTTTGCGATGGACGCTATATTTTTTCGCAAAAAAGTTTAGAAAATTGTAACTTACCAAGTCTTTTTAAGGAATATATCGTTTTACAGGAAAGTTTATTTGCATAAAAATAATTCTAACGCTATGGACGTACTTATTATGGTAACACAAGCTCTATTAGGGCTTTCTATTCTAATTGGCTTACACGAGTGGGGGCATTATATTGCGGCTCGTATATTTGGCATAAAGGTTGAAAAATTTTACATATTTTTTGATTTCTTTCTTTTTATGCCGAATGTAGGAAAATTTGCTCTTTGGAAAACTAAAAAAGGCGATACTGAATTTGGCATTGGTTGGTTTCCGTTGGGGGGATATGTAAAAATTGCAGGTATGATAGACGAGTCTATGGATAAGG
>JANWZC010000334.1 GCA_025054975.1 Raineya sp. | reverse complement strand
TACCCGATGGCTCTCCTGCTCCTTTTCAACTTTCTATTCCAGGCTCAGGAAACCTATTTGACGGACGCTACTTTTCTAATCTCAACGAATTTGCCTACTCTGCAAGTTTAGCTTTTGAGCAAAAATTGAAAGCTGGTGAAGAAGAAAAAATTATCCCTAAAATTCGTTATGGGGTTTATACAGAACTAAAAAACAGAAATTTCAAGGCACGTTATTTTAGTTATTTAGTTTCTCCTACGGCTGACCCTGCTAATATTCAAGCAATCAAGGAACAACCTCTTTCGCAAATATTCCGTCCTGAAAATGTTGATGGTATCAATGGCTTGACTTTTGTAGAAGGTACAAGTTCAGTAGATTCTTATGATGCTTCCAACTTACTGACCGCCCCTTATGTTGGTGCTTACATTCCCTTCAAAAAATTCAGTATCACGCCTGGGGTTCGTTTGGAGTACAATATTCAAGAAATCAATACTTTGAACTTATCAGGTACCCCCGAAGGTGCAAGAAATCCTATTTTGAGCGTATTGCCTTCGTTAAACATGACTTACAATCTTACTGACAAAAGTTTGTTACGTCTGGCTTATTCTCGCAGTGTCAATCGTCCTGAATTTAGGGAACTTGCTCCTTTCATTTTCTATGATTTCAACCTCAACGCAAGTATTACAGGTAACTCTCGCTTGAAAGTTGCAAAC
>JANWZC010000333.1 GCA_025054975.1 Raineya sp. | reverse complement strand
TAACCAGAAATTTACAAGCTAATAATGAAAAAGAAATAAAAAGAGTGAGAGGAAGCTCAATGAAAAAAAGTGGCTTATTTTTAGTAACTATCTCACTTGATGGGCAGGTAAAAAAAGATTTAATCTATGATTACAATACAACCAATATACAGCCATATATCAGAGATAGCAAAAAAGCATCATCTAACATTATTCTTCTCAATGCCAAAGAACAAATAGGTAAAATTGAGTTCAAATAAAATTCACTGAAAGCAAAAACTTTCTAACGTTCCGCAGTGTCAGTTGTTATCACCTGACACCCTCTTTGTAGAGAGTAATAAAACCTTAAATAAGTTTTAAGCAAAACTCCAACTCCTTTTGGATATGAAAATTATCATACATGGTGGCTTTTTCAGTGAATTTTCGCAGACCGAAGCTATTAAAAAAGCCAAGCAAGAGGCTTTGCGGAAAATAATTTTACAAAGTTATGAGTATTTGAAAGTCCATTCCGCTTTGGAAACAGCAGTTTTTGCCACCAAACTTTTGGAAGATGAACCACTTTTCAATGCAGGATTAGGCTCGCAGATACAAAGTGATGGCAAAATTCGCATGAGTGCCTCGCTAATGGACGGCACAACGAAAAAATTTGCAGGGGTTATCAATATTGAAAATATCCAAAATCCGATTTTAGTTGCAGAAAGGTTACTTGCTTTTGATGATAGAGTTT
>JANWZC010000332.1 GCA_025054975.1 Raineya sp. | reverse complement strand
ATCGATGGCAATTACTACCCAGTGCCCGAGGCCGAAAAATCGAACTTGCGCCACCGCCCGATTGGGCTTGGTGTACAGGGCCTTGCCGACACCTTCATCCAATTGCGCCTGCCTTTTGAAAGCGAGGGAGCACGGCGGCTCAACCGGGAAATTTTTGAAACAATGTATTTTGCGGCCATGAGTGCAAGCTGTGAGCTTGCCAAAAAAGAAGGTGCCTACCCCTCGTTTGCCGGCTCGCCGCTTTCGCACGGACTCTTCCAGTTTGATCTGTGGGGAGTAGATCCGGGTGAGCGCCACGATTGGGAAAGCCTACGTAGCGAGGTTAAAAAATACGGCGTGCGCAACTCACTCCTGATTGCGCCGATGCCCACTGCCTCGACCTCGCAGATTTTGGGTAATAATGAATGCTTTGAACCTTATACCTCGAACATCTATGTGCGTCGGGTTTTGAGCGGGGAATTCATTGTCGTCAATAGATACCTGATGCAGGATTTGGCAGCACTGGGTTTGTGGAACGAGCAGATGCGGCAACGCCTGATCCGCGAGGGTGGCTCGGTGCAGCAGATTGGAGAGATTCCAGCGGAAATCCGCGAGCTCTACAAGACCGCATGGGAAATAAAACAGCGCACGCTCATCGACATGGCGGCAGATCGAGCTCCGTTCATTTGCCAGTCGCAGTCGCTCAACCTCTTTGTCGAAAAACCCACGGTGTCGAAACTCACCTCGA
>JANWZC010000331.1 GCA_025054975.1 Raineya sp. | reverse complement strand
CTTTACGTCATTGGTGGTACTTTTGTAGTCTTTTTTGCCCTCACGATATTCGTCAAAATTGATGTAAAATGCAGGAATACTAATAATCCCTATACGGCGTTTCTTTTTGCCTTCTTCAATTTCAATAATTTGTTTGGTGGCAGATTGCTCCTCAAAAGTGATTTTTTCACGCACCATACGTACTTCAATAGGTTTGGCGGCGGCACCGTCGCGAGCAGGTAAAATTTTAAGCCTCACCACCGTTCCTTTTTTGCCGCGAATGAGTTGTACAGCTTCATCAACCCGCCAACCTACAATATCTACCATTTCACCATCATCGCCTTGGGCTACGGCAACAATTCTATCATTTTTGAAAATCTTTTTACTCTTAAACGCAGGACCGCCCGGTCTGACTTCACGCACTACAATATAATCATTTTCAGTACCCAAAACAGCTCCAATGCCTTCCAAAGAGCGTTTCATAGAGTTATTGAAATTATCGGCATTGAGCGGTGAAAAATAGTTCGTATGAGGGTCATAAGCCATTGCAAGAGCGTTCATGTAGGTTTGAAAAACGTCTTCTACGGTAGTTTTGAGCAAGTTTTTTCGGAAATTCTCGTAACGCTTCTCTAATTTGCTAATGCTTTCCTCTACTTTTTCGCCTGTTAGTTTCCCTTCCAAAATGCTGTTTTTCAAAAGTTTTCTCCATTCGTTATCAGCTTCTTGCATATCTTTGGGGAAAGGTAACTTTTTGCGGTCGGTT
>JANWZC010000330.1 GCA_025054975.1 Raineya sp. | reverse complement strand
GCATTCAGGTCAAAAGAAGAGGCACTTGCAAGCGTAACTCCACGCGTATCATCTATGATTTGAGCATAAATACGCGTATTAGAACGAAATACCGACAAACGAGGACGAGCAGGCGTTCCCATCACTCTACCTCTAATTCTACGTTTGATTTTTTCTCTGCGAATGTCTTTTTGCGTTGCCATAGCTTAATTATTTTTTAGATGCCGCTTTACCTGCCTTTCTTCTTATCAATTCGCCTACAAAACGAATACCTTTTCCTTTGTAAGGCTCCACAGGACGCAATGAACGAATTTTTGCCGCAATGTGTCCGATAAGTTGCTTGTCAATAGACTCCAACGTAATAATAGGGTTTTTTCCTTTTTCAGTTACCGCAGAAGCCTTTACCTCATGAGGTAAGCCAAAGAAAATAGGGTGAGAATACCCCAAAGCAAGTTCCACTACACCGCCTGAAACACTTGCCTTGTAGCCTACTCCTACTAACTCCAACTCTACCTTGTAGCCTTCTGTAACCCCTATCACCATATTATTGATTAAGGCACGATACAAGCCATGCAATGCTTTATGACGCTTTTGGTCAGTAGGTCTTTCTACACGAACAAAGCCATTTTCTACAACTACCTTAATATCAGGGTCTATGATTTGACGAAGTTCGCCTTTAGGACCTTTTACGCTTACTTCGTTGCCATTTACATTTACCGTAACTTTGGCAGGTAAAGCAATCGGTTTTTTTCCAATTCTTGACATTGTACCTAATTGTTTTTGACGTTATACTAATAAACGTAGCACAACACTTCACCACCTACGTTCAAAGTGCGTGCTTCCTTATCGG
>JANWZC010000032.1 GCA_025054975.1 Raineya sp. | reverse complement strand
AGATTTGGAAGTTTGAGTCGCACTAGTTTCCTCCGCAGTAGTTTTGGCAGTATTTTTATTTTCCTTGCTTTGCAAAGCCTGATTGAGTTGTTGGCGGTTTAGCTCATTTTCCAAAGTCCTAACTTTTCGGCGTAATTCGTGTATAATGGCATTGAGTTCATCAATTTCGGAGCGTGGAGCAATAGGCAAAGGCTCTAAAAGTAGTTCCATTTGCTTTTCAAGGCGATTTTTGATAGCCGTACTGGTGGCTAAGGCTTCGGCTTGCAATTTACCAAAAGCCTCACTGCGATATAGTTCAATCATCAAAGGTTCAGCAATATCCATCCACAAATTCGTAGCCTCTTCAAAAGTAATAATATGCTCGGGATTGTTCTTGACTTTTTCGATGAGTTGTTTGATAGTTTGCTCTAATGCCTTTTGAGCAGTTTTCTGTACCATACTTTGCATTTCATTGCTCTTGATGTAGTAAAAAGCATAATCATCTTGCAATTGAATATTAAGTTCAAAGAGTTGTTTTTCTTTGCTATTGGGTATCATTTTCAAAAACGGACTGATAGCCTTTTGTAACTTGCCAAAGGCTTGGTATTGTGTAGCTTGTAAATTGTGCATCAGGTCAGGGACGCTCTCTAAGGCTTTGCCAAGTGTGCCACCTGTTTGTTTGTTGAGGTCATCTAGGAGTTTGAGAGAAAAATCTGCTATTTGCTTTAGAAAGTTTTCAGATTGTTCGGGGATCATACCTCCAAAGACTTGCGAAGCAATTTCATTGTATTTCTCCAAACTGATATTCTCCCAAAATTCTTGAAAAGCATTTTTCTTGGGCTTCTTGCCAACATTAAGTTGCTCTAAAATAGGTTGAAAGAGTTGATACAACTGCATGTAGTTTTGGGAGAAAGTCATGATGTTCTTAAAGGTTTCGGCAATATCATTGCGGTTAGTTTGTCCTGCGAAGGGTTTGCCAAGTTGGTTATTCCAAACTGAATATATTTTACTCCAATTGTCGAAGAGAGAAGTTTCTTTTTTTTGCGGAGCAAAATTTTCAAATAAAGTTTGAACTCCTTGTAGCCACATTTTACCAACTTCTATTTGAGTTTTCATTATTTCTTGCAAAAATTCCTGAGAAGTTGTTTCTTCTTTTTCTTTGGGTTTAGTGGCTTGAAGCATATTTTGCATAAACTCCTGATATGCCTGCATAGGCGTTTTATTTTGCTCTTTGAGGTCTTTGAGCCAGAACTCAAAAAAATTGTATGGTTTATTCATAATTTTTGAGCGTTTAGATTTTTCCGAAAGATACAAATTTCACGAAAACAGCGAAAAAAAATACAAATTTTTCACAAAAAAGTGCAGTAAAAAGGAAAAATTTTAGGTTTTTAAGGCTTAAAGATTTGATTAAAACTGAAAAATACGTCATTTGAGGTATGCAAGTAAGTGAAAAATTTGGCAGTTTTGGAAAAACTTCAAGATTATGAAAAAGCTAATTCTCCTATTTTGTGTTTTCTTGGTAGTAGGGCAAGGCATGGCTCAGCATACCGAAGGCAAGTATTTGGCAAGTTTCAAAATTACAGATTACATTCTGAAAGAAGAAAATGCCTACATTGTGCAGGTCTATTCGCCGAAAATTAAAATTCCTGAAAAGGCTATTGCTATTTTGTATGATACAGACATAAGCCAAGAAAAAGGTTATTACAAGTGTTTGCTTATCAAAGGCGACTATTACTATTTTGCTTGTAGTACCGATAATCCGAATAATAAGTTTAAGTCGGCACCCCAACCCAAAGATGCTCTTTTTGTAGCAATGGACAAAGTACCGAATATGTACTTTGAGCAGATTGGGGCAATAGCGGCTTATGGTGTGGAAATGATTGATACCGAAAAAGAAGAACCTATTTTTCAGATAAACGAAGTGCTTACACAATGGACAAAAGAAAAGGAAGAACAGGCTTTGCAAAAAATGGTAGATGATATTCGGTTGGTGGGCAAGTATATGAAAGAAAATAATCCCAGCATTGACCAAAATATAGAAAACGGCTCTTACAAAGGTAAAAAACTGCTTGATGTAATGATGAAAACTGAAAAAAAAGACGTGCAACGTTTTTTAGCATACATTAAGGCACGTCCTGCCAAATACATGAACAATCAGTGGAAAGTATCTGAAATTTTTGCTACTTGGGTGGTAAGCGGTGCCCCTGAAATTAAGAAATAAGAAAATTTTTGAGTGCCTGCAAGGTTTCTTGGGGTTTTTCTAACATTCCTACGTGTCCTGTTTGCTCTAAAATGAGTGTTTGGGCGTGTGGGAGTTTTCGTAATTGTTCTTGATAGCTTTCCCAAAGCACTGCGGTATCTTCTTTGCCAATAATGTACAAAAGAGGAAAATTTGTTTGAGCAAGCCATTCCAAACGACTTGGTCTATCACGCATAGCCGCAAGTATGCTTACAATGGTAAGCAAAGGTGTTTTTTTGCCGATATTTTCCAAAAAATCTATTTCACTTTTCAATTCTTGCCACCTGCCTTCGTAAAAAAGAGGTTTCACAAAGTTGCTTATAAAAGTTTCAACACCTGCTTTTTGGACAAAATCAATTACTTTGTTACGATTTTCTTTTTTTTCGGGGCTATCGGCAAGAGCAGTAGAATGAAATAAGCAAAGTTTCTCAATTATTTCAGGATGTTTTTCAGCTAAAGCCAAAGCCACATAGCCTCCCATAGAATGCCCTACGAAAGCCGCCTGCGAGATTTGCAATTCTTTGAGCAAAGCAAAAACTTGCTCTGCCAATGTTTCCATAGTGCAAGGCTGTGGCAAGAGATTAGCACTTTCTCCAAAACCACCTATATCCACTGCAATGGTACGAAAATTTTTAGCAAGTTCAGGTAAAAAATCTTTCCAAATTTCTTTGCTTTCGCAGAAGCCGTGTAAAAGCACTACATTTTTTCCCGTGCCTTGTTCAATATAAGCCAAACTTTGCATATCTTTTGCCATGTTTTTTGCAAAAATATCCTAAAAACTTAAAAAGACAAGATTTGCATTACATTTTATTTTTTGCAAAAACATCCTCTTTTCCTTCCAAAAATTGCCAAACTTCATCTTTTTGCCATTTGTCCAAAAACAAAAATTGTTGAGCATTGCCAAGTAATAAAATTTTATTTGCACAAGCAAGAGCCAACTCAATTTCGTGGGTAGAAAGTAAGATAGTTTTCCCTTCGTTTTGAGTAATTTGTTTGAAAAGTTCCAAGATTTGCTTGCGAAAATATACATCCAGGAAGGCAGTAGGCTCATCTGCAATGATAATAGGCGTATCTTGGGCAATGGCACGAGCAATCATTACTCTTTGTCTTTCACCATCACTGAGTTGGGAAAGGTTTTTATCCAACAGATGCCTGATTTGTGTAATACTGATAGCTTTTTCAATAATTTCTTGGTCTTTTTCTTGAAGTTTGGCAAGCCAAGACAAATAAGGTGTTCTGCCAAGACTTACTGCTTCATAAACATTCAGATTATGTGCAGAATCCGAAAGAGTGGGTAATACCAAAGCTATTTTTGTAGCAAGTTCTTGCGTAGAATAGTCGCTAATGGATTTTTGCCCAATCTTTACTTTGCCTTGAAACTTTTGCAAACCGCTAATACATTTCAGCAAAGAAGATTTGCCTGTGCCATTTCTACCTAAAACATAAATAAGTTCTCCCTGCAAGGCACTAAAACTGACATTCCGTAAAATCAGCTTTGAACCAAAATTCAGTGATAAATTAGTCACTTCTAACATCAAAATTTCTTATTAACCCAAATAGTTACCCAAAATCTAATTTTTTCCTAACTTTGCCAAAATTTTGTTAGCCTTTTTGTTTCGAAAGTACCTTATTAGGAAGCATTTCCAAAGTTAATGATAATGAATGACACTCAGGCACAATATCAGGCGATTATAGCACACTGCAAAAAGTTATTTGAAAAAAAACATCAAGATTATGGTTCGGCATGGCGGATTTTGCGTTTGCCCTCCCTTACCGACCAAATTTTCATCAAAGCCAATCGGATTCGTTCTATTCAGGAAAAAGGCTCACAACAAATTGCAGAAGATATTCGTTTGGAGTTTGTAGGGATTATCAACTATGCCCTGATTGCTCTTATGCAAAGCGAACTTCTGCAAAAAGGAGAAACAGAAATGGAACTTTCTTGGGAAAAAGTTAGCGAACTCTACGACAAACATGCTCAAAATACGTTAGATTTGCTCTTGCGTAAAAATCACGATTATGGCGAGGCTTGGCGAGCTATGCGTGTCAGTTCCATGACCGACCTTATTCTGATGAAAATCAGACGTATTAAGCAAATTGAAGATAATCAAGGACTTACCCAAGTCTCCGAAGGTGTAGAAGCTAATTACCAAGATATTTTGAATTATGCTGTTTTTTGCCTCATTCAACTAAAATTTTTGGAAAATGAAAGTAGCTATTAACGTAATTCTTTTGCTGGTAGGTGCATTGTTTATTTTTTCAGGACTTATCAAACTCAATGACCCCGTAGGTACGCAAATCAAATTAGAAGAATATTTTGACGTATTCGCAGATGATTTTCGGGAAAAAATTTTTGTAGATGGTAACCTCAAAGAAAGCAAGGATACTGCCGTGAGTAGTTTTTTTGAAAGCCTCAAGCCTTTTGCATTAAGTTTTGCCATTTTGATGAGTGCTTTGGAGGTGATTTGGGGATTTAGCTTGCTAATACGCTATCGTCCCAAACTCACACTTTGGTCTTTGTTTCTGCTAATTGTGTTTTTTACAGGACTAACGTTTTATTCTTGGCATTACAACAAAGTAACCGATTGCGGTTGCTTTGGCGATGCCATAAAACTCAAACCTTTTGAGTCTTTTTTGAAAGATGTTGTGTTGCTATTTTTGATAGGCTTTTTGCTTTTACAACATAAAAAAATTGTCCCCAATACGCAAAAATGGGCTTTATGGAGTAATATAGCTGTTTCGTTGTTTTCTTTCGGATTAGGATTTTATGCGGCTTATTACCTGCCGATTATTGATTTTTTGCCTTACAAGGTAGGTAATCACTTGCCCAGCCTGATGAAACCCAAAGAACCTCTGCGTTTTGAGAACAGATACATTTACACGAATTTGAAAACAGGTAAGGACGAAACTTTTACCGAAAAAGAATTTTCTGAACTTTGGGACAAAAAATTGAGCGATACTACTACTTACAAGTACAAAGATTTCAAGCAAACTTTACTCAATCCCGAAGCACAAGCCAAAATAGGGGCGGATTTCCGTTACATTGATGCCGATACCACCGAAATGAATAAAATGTTTGTGGGTAAAAAGTTGCTTATCATTGTGCCTGACATCAGGAAAACTAATTTAGAGGCTTTCAAGAAGGTTTCTGCACTGCTCAAAAATCTCAAAGGTACAGATATTATGCCAATAGGTTTAAGTTCGGATAAAGCCCAAATGGAAATACTTTGCCACGAATATCAACTGCCTATGGAGCATCATGCTATGGATAGCAAAATTTTGAAGGCTATGATACGCACTAACCCAGGTATCATGCTTTTGGAAAATGGCACAGTGCGTAAGAAATGGTCTTACTTACAAGTCCCTGAAAAAATTTAAATTTATTGCGTTCTTACCTAATTTCCTTGAAAATACGAAAATTGAACTTAAAGTTTGAATATCAAAACGCCCTTATGTTCGGATTAGAAAAGTTATCAAACCTCACGCAAAGAATAATTGCAGGGATAATAGGAGCTACGTTATTGATTGTAGCAGTTATTTTTTCGCAGTGGTCATTTTTGGCAGTCTTTACGTTAATTATGTTCTTGAGCCTTGCAGAATTTTACAAATTAGTTGGTGGAGCAGGCTTAAAACCTTTTCAAATATTAGGATTTATTTTTTCGGCTTTGTTGTGGCTTTTTGTTTTTCAAAATCTTTTTTTCAAAGAAAACTTTTTCAAACTCATTTTCTTGGTAATTCCTGCACTCATAACCTTTCCATTTTTGTTCAAGCTGTATCAAAAAAATGACGCACAACCTTTTGAAAGCATAGCTATTACGTTTTTGGGGGTAATTTATGTGGCATTGCCTTGGGTGCTTTTTATGCAAGCAGGCTTTTTCTTGAAAGAATATTCGTACAAATTACCTTTGGGCATACTTTTTTGTCTTTGGGCAAGCGATACAGGAGCGTATTTTGTAGGCAGAAAATTCGGCAAACACAAACTTTTTGAACGGATTTCACCTAAAAAAACTTGGGAGGGTTTAGTAGGAGGTTTTTTGCTTTCGCAAGTCGTGAGTTTTTTTTTAGCTTTTTATTTTACTGAAATAGAGGTATGGCGTTGGTGGCTGATTTCGGTATTGATAGTAGTTTTTGGCACTTGGGGCGATTTGGTGGAGTCTATGCTCAAAAGAAGTCTGCAAATCAAAGACTCTGGTTCGGTTATTCCCGGACACGGAGGCTTTTTAGATAGATTCGACGGACTGCTCATTGCTATGCCTTGGGTGGCTGTTATTCTTTATTTGTGAGCAAATCATTTTTTCGGTGTAAGCCATACAAAAGGGACTATCATTTCTTCCAAAGAAACTCCACCATGCTGGAATGTATCCTTGAAGTAACTCACATAATAATTGTAATTGTTGGGGTACGCAAAGAAATAATCCTCAACAGCAAAAACGTAAGTAGTAGAAATATTGGGCTTGGGCAAAAATAGTTTTTCGGGCTTGCGAACTTCGTAGATATTTTTTTCGTCATAGCTTAAATTTTTGCCTTGCTTATAGCGTAAATTCGTATTCACACTTTTATCGCCAATAATTTTGAAAGGCTTTTTCACACGAATAGTGCCATGGTCGGTAGTGATAATTACACGTACTTTTTCACGGGCTATTTTTTGCAAAAGTTCCCAAAGGGGTGAGTGTAGAAACCAAGATTTGGTCAATGAACGATAAGCCGACTCGTCAGGGGCAAGTTCTCGTATCATTTGTAGGTCTGTACGGGCATGCGAAAGCATATCCACAAAATTATACACAATAGCAATGAAATCATAGTGTAAAAGATTTTTCCAATTTTCTATCAAACTTTTTCCCTGTTGATTTGTGATAACTTTGTGGTAGGCTATTTTAGCTTGAATTTTGTTTTTTTCAAATTGCTTTTGCAGAAAGATGTCCTCGTGAAGATTTTTACCTTCTTCATCGTCATCTTCTTTCCAATATTGAGGGAAATTTTTAGCAATTTCTGTGGGCATCATACCTGCAAAAATGGCATTACGAGCATATGCCGTAGTGGTAGGCAAAATAGAATAATACAAACTCTCTTCCTCAATATTGAAAAGTTCGCCGATAATGGGTGAGAGTGTTCGCCATTGGTCGTAACGAAGGTTATCTATAAGGATAAAAAAGATTTTATCATTTTTGGATAGCTCGGGGAAAATTTTTTTCCGAAATAATTGATGCGAAAGCAAAGGACGTTCAATATTAGGATTATTGAGCCACTCTTCGTAATTTTCTTGCACAAAACGCACAAAATTCGTATTTGCTTCGCTTTTTTGCATTTCCAAAACTTCTTGCATGCTTTTATCCGAAGCCTGTTCCAAAGCAAGTTCCCAATGCACCAATTTCCTATAAACTTCTGTCCATTCTTCAAAATTCAATCTTTCATTGAAAGCCATAGAAAGATTGCGGAAATCTTGTTGATAGCTCAAATTTGTTTTTTCTGTAATAATGCGTTTGTTTTCTAAAATCTTTTTTATTGCAAGTAACAACTGGTTGGGGTTGATAGGCTTGATAAGATAATCGGAAATATGTGAGCCAATCGCTTCTTCCATGATGCGTTCTTCTTCGCTTTTGGTAACCATCACCACAGGAATATGTGGTTTAAGACTTTTCATTTGAGCAAGGGTTTCCAAGCCGCTCATGCCTGGCATATTTTCATCAAGGAAAATGATATCAAAATTTCTTTCTTGAAACAAATCCAAAGCATCGCTTCCACTGCAAACAGGCGTAACTTCATAACCCTTTTGCTTCAAGAACAAGATATGAGGTTTGAGCAAGTCAATTTCATCATCAGCCCAAAGAATTTGATACATCTGCATAGCAAGAAAAATTAAAAATCAAGGTTAAACAATTTCCTGTATTAACGTTACAATTTTACACTCTATTATCAAGGGTCAGGCTTGTTTATTGAGGATTTTCTATCTTTGAAGGTTCGGTGGTTTGTAATGTTTTTTTACGTTTAGTTTCTTTTTTCTTTTTACTCTGAAAAAGTTCCCAAAAAGTATTTCCCGAACGCGAAGTTGAAATGCTCACTCCTGTGGAGTTGGCAGTAGTGTTTGTGATACTATTATTCCCAAAAGTACTACGATTATACATTTTAAGTTTGTAACGCCCATCTTCGGTCATTAGGTACTCCACAATCCACTCGCCTGTGTAATTAGAGCCTCTTTGTTGGTTATTAAAGCGGTTATCGCTAATGATACGCAATCTGCCATCCATCAGATTGTAGGCAAATCTTGCCCCCAACACCGTAGAATTATTTTGTCCTGCGGCAATCAAATCTCCTGCACTAATATCAATTTCCAAATTTTCGTCAATCTGCGAAACAATATTGCTGAACTGGTTGGAAAGAAATTCGCCCAAAGTTCTACCTGAAGCCGCTCCTACATTGCCATTGTTAGAGGCAGAAGTAAATTGCCCTAAAATCACCAAGCTACCCACTTGCCTGTTGAGTTCTAACTCATTGGTTTCAATATCAGATTTCACCTTGAACATAGCGGCTTGAAGCGTAGGGTTAGCAATTTGTTTTTCAATCTCTTTGAAATCAATGCTAAACGTAACTTTGGGGGCAAGCAAATCGCCCAATAAATGAGCCACCACCGCCACAGGAAAACGCCGAGATGTTTCAGGATTGACTTCCGTAGGAGGTAAAAATGCTGTAAAAGAGGTATGAGCATTGTAAGCAGCCTTTACGTCCATGTAGGCTTTATAGACATCTCCTTCAAAGTAAATTTTACTACCTGGCAAAATGTTAAACTTCTTGCTAATTAAATTTTTCATTGTGAAAAGATAGCTACCATCAGTAATGAGGTAATCGCCCCAAATACCGAAATTACCACGTTTATCAAGACTCAATTGCATAAGTCCTTTGCCTGTGCCTTGCATTTTATCGCCTGTTTGCCTATCCAGCTGAATTTCAAAATAAGCATCTTCGGTAACATTGAGGTTCATATCCAGCTCCAAACCTGTGATTTTCACACTCTTGATTTGTTTCTGCAAATGCAAACTATCTTTGAGATTTTCCTTTTCAAAATCTACAAACTGATAGTAACTTACTTCACTTACTTCGCTGTATCCGTCTAATGGCAAATAGATTTTCGTTCCCTTATTGCTGGTGGCATCTACGCGTATATAGAGGTCAGTAGGTTCGCCTTGCATTATGATTTTACCTGTGGCAATGGCATTGCCATAAAAGAGAGCATTAGGAGTTTCTTTGATTTGCAAAAGCGTAAATTTTTCAAAATCACCTTCTAAATCCATAAAGAAATGGGCAAAATTATCGTGAGAGATACTGCCATTAAAAATGGCAACTTGTTTATCTCGGTCGGTGAGAGTGAAATGATTGAACCCAAATTCATTTTTCTTAATTTCAATTTGGCTATTAGTTTCGTAAGTTGCCCCAAGAAAATCTACTTTGAACTTGGCATTCTGAAAGCGTGCAAAGCCTGAAAGTTCGGGATGATGAATTTTTCCTGCTATTGCCAAATCGCTTGAAAGCGTACCTTCTAATTTGGAAAATAAACCTTCCGTAAAAGGCTCTACAATATTGATAGGCAAATTACGAATTTTAGCCCAAAGGTTCAGGTCTTGATTTTGAGGTTTATAATAGCCCGTTAGAAAAAGTACATAATCTTTTTTGTGGTAAAGGTCAGTAGCGATTTCCAGAATTTTTTGTTCGTTATTCCAAGAGGTTTTTCCGTGCAAATCACCCACTAAAAACTGATTGATAGCTACCGAGTCGGCATTGAACTGCGAATTGATTTTAATTTGTTCATACACATCTTGCAAAGTTACATGGGCATTAAGCGTTCCTTTGAGTTTCTGTTTGCCCAAAAGAGCATTGAGTGTAGCAAGTTGAAAATACTCAACATCAATATTCAGCATATCATTTTCGCTATTTTGAGCTATTTGCCCCTGAATTTTGATTTCCTGTTTTTCATTGAAAAACCCAAATTTTTCAAAAAGAATTTTGCCATTTTCGTTGGTGAAAAGTGTAATCTTGCCTTCATTGCGAAAATGCCATTCCTTTTCCAAGACTTTCACCAAAGACTCCTCAAATTCAATTGTGGTACGATTGGTATCTAATGTGATATGTCCTTGCAAGTCGGCTTCATTAGAGCTGTTTTTTTGCTTGATTTTGGTTCGGAAATCAATAACACCATCTAGCCAAATCGCATTCAAACTCAATTTTTCAGTTTCAAAGCTACCTATTTTTTGCTCATTGGAATACACATTGAGTTCAGCAGATACATTTTTTTCAGTATCTTCTTTGTAGGCTTCAAAACGAAAACTATTGCGTTGGAAATAGCTGTTGCCAAAATGCAATTTTTCAAAAGGTTTTTCAGTTTTAAGAGCTAATCGGGTTATTTTATCGCTCTGCAACTCTCCAAGCAAAGTGATATCCTGTGAAATATGAAAAGTACTATCTACAAGTCTGACCAACGGATTGATATCAAAAAGATTGATTTTAAATTCAACACTAATTTGTTCATTTTTTTGCTTCTTTTTGGCTTCGTAATAGGCTTTTTGGTCAGATTCTTTGTTTTTGATGCCTAAAATAAGTTCATTGATGAAAAGATTAAGATTTTTTTGCAAATCTGCAAGAGTATATTTGCCTGTAATTTCGGCAGTAACGTAAGGAGAGTATAAATCAATAAATCGGTAACCATACGAATTTTGCGAAGAGCTAATCGTAAGTGAGTCAATTCGTAGTGTTTTATTTTTGTATTGAATGATAGCTTCTTTCATCAAGACCTCACCTAAGAAGTTTTCTAATTTCAGGTTTTCGCTATTTACGTGCAAAAAACCTTTGAATAGCAAAGGTTCATTGAAAAGATGTGTTTTGAAAAAGTCCAAATTTTGAATATCTGTGCTGATACGCAGTTGAGGTTCAGTTTTATTGAAATCTATGTTTCCTGTGAGGTCTAAATGGAAATTTTCATCTTCGCTTTGAACATTGCCCTCAAAAGATTTATTTTTGAAATGTCCTTTCAAATCAATATTATGGTAGGGATAATTATTCCATTCTATAAGTTCAATATGTCCGTTCAGGTCACTATCCAAAGTTTGAATGCTAAAACCTCTACCTTTTATAGAGGCATCGAGTGAGAGCAAACCAAGATTTTTTACGTCAAAAAAATTACCTATCTGAAAATTCTGCAAGCGTATATTTCCTTCATAGGCAGGCACGTGGTGGGGCTGTTGAATGAAATAGGTATCTAAATCGGCATTGCCCAAGTTGGTTTGTAGCTGACAATTTGCCTTAAAATCAGTGAAATAGCCATCAAAGCGTCCTTGCAAAGCAATATTACCTAACTTTTGTACGTATCGGTTAGTATTTTCATCAAGGTACTGACGTAAATCGGAAGCAGAGATTACAGAACCTTGTTCTATTTGCAGGGAGGCAAGCAGATTTTCAATTGTAGGTAAGCCTTCGGCAGTAAGTGTGCCTATGAGGCGAGTGTTTTGCCCTACTTGTAAAAAGAAATTGGCAAAGCTAAAATTGCTCACCGTGCCACTGAAATATCCCTTGATTTTCCAAACATCGTCGTATTTTTTAAGTTCGGGAGCAAAAAGGGCTAAATCTTGTGTGTGCAGAATGGTGTTTTGAAAGTTAATTTCCAAGCGGATTTTATCATTGAAGTCTGAAAAATCTTTGGGACTTTCATAGTTAAATACCAAACTATCTCTGATAGTAGAATTATTGATTTCTGCCTGTAAGGCATTGAATTGCATAGAAGTTTCATTCATCAGGAAGCGGGTAGTAAAATTCTTAATGGTAAGCCCTGAGATTTTATCTTCGGCTTTGAGGTGTTCTAAATCAAAGGCAACCGTATCGGCAACAATGAGCATATTTTTCAGATAGCCGTCCAAGTTAGAAAATTGAAAATGAGCATAATCAAAGCCATTACGAATGGAGTCTTGTCGGCTATCGTGGTACGAAAAACGCATTTTATTCAAAACAATCTCTTCAATAGCAAATACAGGGGCTCTTTCACCCGCAGGACGCTTACGTTTTTGTTTGGGAGCAGTGAGACTATCTATGACGGCAATAAATTCGTCAATATTAAGTTCTTTTGTCTGCGGATTGACAATTAAATTGACACTACCTTCTTGCAAAAAGATTTTATCTAAAAAAACATCCTTGCCTCGTAAAAATGTTCTGAAATGCAAATCTACTTCGGTTTTTTCTACGTCAATCATCACATTACCTTTCCTATCAATGATTTGTAGATTTTTTAGGTAAATATCTTGGTTGATAAAATTGATACGCATTTTTTCAATTTTAATCTGAAAGCCTGTAATCCGAGAAAAATATTGCGAGGCTTTTTGAGCTAAATAGGTTTGAACAGCAGGGATAGCTAAAATAGCCAAAAGGATTAAAATCACACAAGCAGGTACTACTACAAACCACTTAAAAATTTTTTTAGCTATTCTAAAAAACTTAAAGGCAATACGTTTTTTTTGAGCTTTTTTGATTTGCTCCTGGGTAAATTCGGTCTGCTTGATAGCCGATTTTTGAGTTTCAATATTTTGTTTGGTTATGCTCAAAGCTGTAATTTTGCAAAATAAACAACTATCTACTTCAAATAGTTACGTTTTGGTGGCAAAAGTCTAATCCTTGAACTCCAATTTTTATGCCAATTTATATTTTAGCCATAGAATCTTCTTGTGATGAAACCTCTGCATCAGTGGCACAAGATAACAAAATTCTTTCAAATATCATAGCTAATCAGGAAATTCACCAAAAGTATGGTGGTGTAGTACCTGAACTTGCTTCACGCGAGCATCAAAAAAATATTGTAGCTGTGGTGGAAGCGGCTTTGCAAGAAGCCCACGTAAGCAAAGAACAACTCAATGCCATAGCTTTTACACGTGGTCCAGGGTTATTGGGTTCGTTATTGGTAGGAGTTTCTTTTGCAAAGGCTATGGCATTAGCATTGCAAATTCCGCTTGTTGAGGTCAATCACATGCAGGCACACGTACTTGCTCACTTCATTGACGAACCTAAACCTACTTTTCCCTTTTTATGTCTAACCGTAAGTGGTGGGCATACACAAATAGTGTGGGTGAAAGATTATTTGAAAATGGAAATTTTAGGAGAAACCCAAGACGATGCCGTAGGGGAAGCCTTTGATAAAACTGCTAAACTGCTCGGCTTGCCTTATCCAGGTGGTCCAATGATTGATAAACTTGCTCAAAATGGCAATCCTTTGGCTTTTAATTTTCCTAAAAGCGATATGCCTAACTTAGATTTTTCGTTCAGTGGTATCAAAACAGCTATTTTGTATTTTCTGCAAAAGCAAACTGCTCAAAATCCGAAATTTGTAGAGGAAAATTTGGCAGATATTTGTGCCAGTGTTCAGCATACTTTGGTGGAGATGCTTTTAGAAAAAGTCCGTAAAGCCGCCATCCAAATGAACTGCTCACAAATTGCGATTGCAGGAGGAGTTTCGGCAAATTCTTATCTGCGAAAAAAATTACAAGAAGAGGCTCAAAAACAAGGTTGGCAAATTTTTATTCCTGCGTTTCAATATTGCACCGATAATGCCGCTATGATTGCCATTGCCGCTTACTACAAATATTTGCAAAAAGATTTTTCTTCGCAAAATGTAGGTGCTTTGGCAAGGTGGGAATTTTGATTAACGTGAATTATAAGTCCAATCTTAGATAAGTGCAATGCAGACTTAATCATTAAAATTACCCCAAACATTTTTCACAAATAACTGCATACAATTAACCAACGACTCACATTGTAGAGGTAAATTGCTCAAAATAAGGTTTTTTTAACCTCACCCCCTGCCCCCTCTCCAAAGGAGAGGGGGACTCACCTAACTCCCAAGCTATCAACTTACTCATTTGAATTGTGTAGCTAAATCTTGGATAAGTACAATACAAGCCCAATTATTTTTACAATTATCCTAAATGTCTTTCACAAATAACTGCGTCAAAAACTTAACTAATAACTCACGTTTGATTAACAAGAAAGTGGCTTTGTAAGAAAAATGTTACTAAATTCTTTTTTAGCTCGTTGAGTGTGCTTTAACCAATAGTAAAAGCTAAAAGTAGATGATTAGTAGCAATTTTCCTCAAAACCACTTTTCTTATAGTAGCATAGTTCTGTGGAACTCTCACCTTATCTTATTCTGCCACAACTTTGAAAATAATAGTATGTTTTACTTCTCTGTGCAGGTCTAAGGTAGCTTTGTATTCACCGATAGTTTTTACTTCGCCCAAGATAGTGATTTTCTTGCGGTCAATATCAAAGCCTTTCTTTTTGAGAGCCTCAGAAAGTTGAGTAGTAGTAACCGAGCCAAAAATCTTGCCACTTTCACCGACTTTGGCAGGTATTTCCAGCACAAGGTCGCCAATTTTTTCAGCAAGGCTAATAGCTTCATTTTTAATTTTTTCAGCTTTGTGAGCGGCTTGTTTAAGATTTTCGGCAAGCATTTTTTTATTACCTTCGGTAGCTACTATCGCAATCCCACGAGGAATAAGATAATTGCGGGCAAAACCAGGTCTTACCTTTACAATATCGTTTTTATAGCCAAGCCCTGTGTAATCTTCTTTCAAAATTACTTCCATAATACAAAATTTTTAGATTACTTCAAACCGTCGGTTACGAAAGGCAAAAGAGCCAAATGTCTGGCACGCTTGATAGCTTGTGCCACTTTACGTTGATATTTCAGGCTATTGCCTGTGATACGGCGAGGTAATATTTTACCTTGTTCATTAACAAACTTGAGCAAAAAGTCGGCATCTTTGTAATCTATGTATTTGATGCCCAACTTGCGGAAACGACAATATTTCTTTCTAGTTTCCTGCTTAGTGCTATGAATGGGTTCGTTGATGAGAGTCATAATTTTCCTCTTTTTATGCTACGGATTGAGCTTCTTTTTTCTTACCTATTAAGCCTTTACGGCGTTTTTCGTTGTATTCAATAGCATACTTATCCAAAACAGTAGTCAGGTAACGCATAATGCGTTCATCACGGCTGTACTCGGTGTGAAGCGTATTCACTATGCTTACAGGAGCTTTGAACTCAAAAAGATGATAAAAGCCTGTACTTTTGTGCTGAATAGGATACGCTAATTTCCTTAACCCCCAATTTTCCTCGTGGATAATTTCAGCACCATTATCTACGAGCACTTTGCGGAACTTTTCTACGGTATCCCTCATCTGCTCTTCAGATAAGACGGGAGTAATAATGAATACCGTTTCATACTGTCTGTAGTTCATTGCCAACTTCGTTTTAGGTTAAATTTTGAGGGTGCAAATTTACAACTATTTTTCTTTTTCGCAAAAAACATTTCGTTTTTTTGTAGCATATCTCAATAGTGCCTCAAAAATGTGTATGATAGTCAATTATACGTCTTTTTTGATATTTCTGCTAATCTTATCCGAAGCATGCCTACAACGACCTAAAAAAATTTTGGAAACCACTTTACAAGTCTATTCAAACCAGCTTTTGTTTAGGATTAGAGAACTTCAAGAATTTTACTCTGCTGCCAAATTTTTGTAGAAAATTTTGGAAAGCAACGTTATTTTATCTACTTTTGTGTTGCTTTTGGTAACCCAATTGCATTCGCAAGGCGGTTTTAATAGGGAATACGGTGTAAATCCGTAGCTGTCCCCGCAACTGTGAGCCGAATACAAGGTTTTGTCAAATCCTCTGCCACTGCCCTTTCGGGGTGGGAAGGCAGACAAAACTCGGTAAGCCAGGAGACCTGCCAAGTCAAACGTTTTTTTCAGAGCCTTCGGGTGAAAGGTGATGAAATGCAAAAATTTTTAGCAAGTAAGTTCTTGCTCATTTTTTTACATTTCAGCAACTTTTGCAAAAGGCTTTTGCTAAAAAAGTCTTGCAGATGCGTTTTATTTGTTGGTTGGTTATTTGGCTTTTATGGCAAAAAAACTTTGCCCAGGATACTATTGCCCCTATTGAAGTAAAAGGCTACCCGTACAAGCGTTATGCCGTAGGAGCAAAAACTTGGCAAGCTGATAGTTTGTTGCTTGCTCAGAATGCAGGCAATTTGGCTTCCGAATGGCTTATGCGTTATAGTGGCGTGTATCTGAAAGAGTATGGCAATGCTATGCTGGGTACAACGGCTTTCAGAGGTACTTCCGCAGGGCATACTGCGGTACTTTGGAATGGTATCAACATCAATTCGGCTACACTCGGCGAAAGCGACTTGGCAACTTTACCTGCATTTGCTCACCAAAACTTAATTTTGCAAATGGGTTCGGCTTCGGCTTTATTTGGTTCAGAAGCTATTGGAGGCACTATTCACCTTGCAAATACTTTGCAAAACACAGAAAACCTACTTTCATTCCGTCAAGAAATTGGCAGTTTTGGTAGAAATTTTACAGGTTTGCGTTTAAGCCAAAATCAAGGAAATTGGCAAATGCAAAGCAATTTCTATCGTTTTTCGCTGCAAAACAATTACAAAATCCCTGCTCTTTTGGGCGAGATTGAAAACAACACCCCTGTCAATTATTTTGGCACAAATCAAGATTTTTCATTACAACTACCTAATGGTCAAAAACTTACATTGCATAATTGGCTACATTCTAATTTCAGGCGTTTGAACAATGGGGCAATTCTTTTAGAAAAAAATTGGCGTGTGGCAGGCACTTGGGCGAAAAATTTGCCACAAAATTGGCTTTTGGAGGCAAAAGTGGCTTACATCAATGATTTTATGCTCTATAACCGTCAAGATACCACACAAACAAGGCGTTGGGTAGGTATTGCCCAAGTGCAAAAAGATTTTGAGAAAATCAGCGTGCAGGCAGGTTTGCAAACACAATACTTTTTGATGAATGTAGATGCCTATGGCGAAGCCAAAAATGAACTTCGCAACGATATCTTTTGCCTTACGCGTATGCAGGTGTTACCTGCGTGGGTGTTTGTGTTCAATGCTCGGCAAGTGTGGGTGAAAGGTTACAAAACTCCCTTCTCACCTGCTCTTGGTTCGGAGTGGTATTTTTTGAGAAAAAATGACTATACACTTCTTTGGAAAGTTCAAGTGAGTCGAGGGTATCGTTTGCCAACACTCAATAGCCGTTACTGGCAGCCAGGTGGTAATCCGAACATCTTGCCCGAACATAGCTGGAATTATGAAACAGGCTTGGTTTGGGAACGAAAAACTTCAAAAATAACCTTCCAAACAGAAATCACAGGTTATGCTATGCAAGTACGAGATTGGATAATTTGGCAACCTACCGACCAAGGTTTTTGGTCGCCACAAAACTTGCAAAATGTGCTTTCCAAAGGTTTTGAAATTTCAGCTCACTCTACGTGGCAAATTAACTCAAATTTCAAATGGCAAAACTGGTTCAATTACACCTATAATTATGCTCAAATTGAGCAAATACGCAATGATGTAACTAATCGGTTCAAGGGGAAAATTTTGCCTTATGCCCCCCAGCATCGTTGGAGTGCCACTATGGCATTTGGCTATAAAACACAAAATTTGCTATTTACTACGCATCTCACCGACAAACGCTTTACAGATTTAGAGAATATACAATTTGTGAAAGCCTTTTGGGTGAGTGATTTGCAATGGAGTAAAAATTGGCAATGGTATGGAAATTTGCTACAATTTTCTCTGCAAGTGAATAATTTGTTTAACCGAAGCTATGAAAATATTTTGAATCAATTTATGCCCAAACGCAACTATCAAGCAAGTATTAACCTGATTTTGAAATAGTTTTAGTCTTGTGTCTAACGTCTTAGGTCTAAACAATGCCAAATCACGAGGACAAAATTTGCCCTAGTTGTGGCAAAATTTTTGAATGTAAATTAGGGAGTATTACGATATGTCATTGTTTTTCGGTGCATTTGAGCAAAGCAGAA
>JANWZC010000329.1 GCA_025054975.1 Raineya sp. | reverse complement strand
GCATTGAGGTCAAAAGAAGAGGCACTTGCAAGCGTAACTCCACGCGTATCATCTATGATTTGAGCATAAATACGCGTGTTAGAACGAAATACCGACAAACGAGGGCGTGTAGGGGTTCCCACCACTTTGCCTCTAATTCTACGTTTAATTTTTTGTCTGCGAATATCTTTTTGCGTTGCCATAATTCAATTATTTTTTAGATGCGGCTTTACCTGCTTTTCTTCTGACTACTTCACCTACAAAACGAATACCTTTGCCTTTGTAAGGCTCCACAGGACGCAAAGAACGAATCTTCGCCGCAATATGTCCGATAAGTTGTTTATCAATACATTCTAACGTAATAATAGGGTTTTTCCCTTTTTCGGTTACCGCAGAAGCCTTAACTTCGGGAGGCAAGCCAAAGAAAATAGGGTGTGAATAGCCCAACGCAAGTTCCAACACGTTTCCCGAAACACTTGCCTTGTAACCTACCCCTACCAGTTCCATTTCTATCTTGTAACCTTCTGTTACGCCTATGACCATATTATTGATTAAGGCACGATATAAGCCATGCAAAGCCTTATGACGTTTTTGGTCAGTAGGTCTTTCTACACGAATAAATCCATTTTCTACTATCACCTTAATATCAGGGTCTATAACTTGGCGAAGTTCCCCCTTAGGACCTTTCACGCTCACCTCGTTGCCATTGACATTAACTGTAACTTTGGCAGGGATAGCAATCGGTTTTTTTCCAATTCTTGACATTGTACTTGATTGTTTTTGACGTTATACTAATAAACGTAGCACAACACTTCACCACCTACGTTCAAAGTGCGTGCTTCCTTATCGG
>JANWZC010000328.1 GCA_025054975.1 Raineya sp. | reverse complement strand
TAAGCCACTTTTGCCTCCAAAAGCCAATTTTGTGGCAAATTTTTCGCCCAAGTGCCTGCCACACGCCAATTTTTTTCTAAAAGAATAGCTCCATTGTTCAAACGCCTGAAATTAGAATGTAGCCAATTATGTAATGTAAGTTTTTGATTATTAGGTAGTTGTATAGAAAAATCTTGATTTGTACCAAAGTAATTTACGGGGGTATTGTTTTCAATTTCGCCTAAAAGGGCAGGGATTTTGTAATTATTTTGCAAAGAAAAACGATAGAAATTGCCTTGCACTTGCCAATTTCCTTGATTTTGATTTAAGCGTAAGCCTGTAAAATTTCTACCGAAACTACCAATTTCTTGACGGAATAAAAGTTGATTTTTTATGTTTTGTAGAGTATTTGTAAGGTGAATAGTACCTCCAATGGCTTCTGAACCAAACAAAGCCGAAGCTGAACCCATTTGCAAAATTAAATTTTGGTGAGCAAATGCAGGTAAAGTTGCCAAGTCGCTTTCTCCGAGTGTAGCTGAATTGATGTTGATACCATTCCAAAGTACAGCAGTATGTCCTGCGGAAGTGCCTCTAAAAGCCGTTGTACCCAGCATAGCATTGCCATACTCTTTCAGATACACGCCACTATAACGCATCAGGTACTCAGAAACTAAATTCCCTGCATTTTGAGTAAGCATCAGACTATCAGCTTGCCAAGTTTTTGTTCCTACGGCATAACGCTTATATGGATAGCCTTTCACTTCAACAGGGGCAATGATATCTTGGGCAAAGCTTTTTTGCCACAAAAGCCATATACCTAACAAACAAACAAAACGCATCTATAAGACTTTTTTAGCAAAAGCCTTTTGCAAAAGTTGCTGAAATGTAAAAAAATGAGCAAGAACTTACCTGCTAAAAAT
>JANWZC010000327.1 GCA_025054975.1 Raineya sp. | reverse complement strand
CCTGCAATACCTGTACCTTTGGTAAAATTGAAAATAGCTGTTTCCAAGCTATCGTTAAGGTGGTGAGCCGTAGCAATGTAATTGTAATTTTCTTGCCTGCGGATTTGTTCAAAAAAATCATAACGCAACTGCCGAGCCGCCATTTGAATTGAAATACCTGTTTTTTCAGCAAATTCGGCAGTAGCAAACCGCTGAAAATAAAAAGGCACTTGCCAAGTTTTTGCCAAATTTTCTACAAATTCTGCTTCCTTATCGGCTTCAGCTCGCAAGCCAAAATGACAATGAATTACACCAATCTCATACCCCAACCCATACAACAAATGCCCTAAAACCACCGAATCCACTCCCCCGCTGACAGCTACCAAAATTTTGTGGTCTTTGGTAAATAGGTTATTTTCGGCTATGTATCTTTGTAAGTCTTTTGTTAAATTCATTGGCAAAGCGAAATTTTTTTGTAAATTTGCATAGAAAAAACTTGCAACAAAAATTTAACTTGCACGTTATTTGCTGAACATAGTCAAATCAAATTTCATTCAAAATGTTTCTTATGCGTAAATTCTTGATTGCCATTCCTGTTGCTATCCTGACGGCTTGGGCGGTACACTGGGGCGTTGAAAAATACCAACAACAAGCCGAGGATATGCCCTCAGCAGATTTATTTGTACTTTCCAAAGAAAATAAAGTGTTTGCCAATGTAGATAGCCTTGAACTGAAACCAACTCCACATTACGAAAAGAAAGCTCTTACTATTGTGGCTCTTATTGTCAATAGGCACTACAAACGAATGAGCCTTGATGATAAGGTTTCAGAAATGATTTGGGATAACTACATCAAAGATTTGGACGAAAACCGCTTGTATTTACTTCAAAGTGATATTGATGAATTCAAAAAGTTCAAAAATACGCTTGATGATGAACTGCGTCAGGA
>JANWZC010000326.1 GCA_025054975.1 Raineya sp. | reverse complement strand
ACTTGAACCACTTTCCATGGCTGATGAACTTGCCGCTCAAACTATCATTTTCCCTAATCCTGCAAGCAAGTACGTGCAAATTCAGACTAATGGAATGTATCAAGTAGTGGTGCAAGATGTTACAGGCAGGAAAGTCGCTCAATGCAACAGCAATGAAATCATCAATACCGAAAAACTACCTAGTGGCTTGTATTTCTTGCAATTTAGCAATGAAAATGTAAAATTTGTAAAACGTTTGATAGTTCAAAAATAAATCTTTTTTGCCCCCTCTCTTTTGGAGAAGGAACAGGGGTAAGGTAAAAAAAGCAAAAATGATTTCATACGTTCAAAATTAGGTCAAGCCCTCCCCCCCTCTCCTTTGGAGAGGGGGTAGGGGGGTGAGGTTAAAAGCAAAAAATAATTTCACACGCTCAAAATTAGGTCAAACCCTCCTCCCCCTCTCCTTTGGAGAAGGAGTAGGGGTGAGGTAAAAAAGCAAAAGTGATTTCACGTTCAAAATTAGGTCAAGCCTTTCTCTTCCCCCCTCTCCTTTGGAGAGGGGGCAGGGGGTGAGGTTAAAAAAGCAAAAAATGACTTTATAAGTTCAAAATTAGGTCAAACCTCCTCCCCCTCTCCTTTGGAGAGGGGGCAGGGGGGTGAGGTCAAAAAAACAAACTAATATGAAAAACCTTTATCTATTACTACTTACGTTTCTTACTGCGAACATTGCACTATCGCAAGTTGAGCCTATTGGTACAGCTCGTTTGAAGGCAAATGGTACTACCGTAACGGTTACGGGTATTGTAACGAATGATGCTCTCTTTGATAATCGCAATCGGACACGCTGTTTTCAAGATGCAACAGGAGGCTTGAATATTTTTGCTCAAAATTCACCTTCTGCTCCTGCTTTACAGGCTCTTAAACCAGGAGATAGCATTGTTGTTACAGGAGTTTTGTCAGAG
>JANWZC010000325.1 GCA_025054975.1 Raineya sp. | reverse complement strand
GTGTAGCAGGTTATACGCTCAATCGTCCTAATACTACTTGGTTTGCCGAAATCAGCCGAATACCTTTGCTTTGGAATATTACAGGAGAGTTTTTTCTTGCAGAAAAAGATAATTGGGCTTTTCACCCCACAGCCCGTTATACAGAACAAAGTAGCAGACGCAGTTTGCAATTAGGAACGCTGGCTCGCTATCAAGTCAAAAAAAGAAGTGAAAATAAATATCGATTCGGAGTAGGGGCTTGGTACAATTTCAATAAGGCTCTGGTAGTGAGTTTGGATTTTTGGCAAAAAAATTATCAATTTTCATTTAGCTACGACTTAGCTTTGGGCAATAGAAATATAATGGGGCAAACACTAAGTGCTTTTGAAGTAAGTTTGCTTTGGCGTAACCCTTTTGAAAGAGACAAAAGAAAATTTGGAAAAAGACAAAACAGCAAAAAAGAACGTGAAAAAGAGCCTTTGCTAACCCAACAACAGAAACCTAATAATGAAAAAAACAAGGACACACTTAATCTGCAAACTGAAAGTCAGGTGCGGTTGGATAGCACCCAAAAAATGACCAAACAAGCAGGAGAAGCTAACCGAATAGAGCAGAAAGGCAAATTGAAGGTTATCATTCGCGAACCCATAGAAATTTCAGCGAAAAAATCTAAAACCAAACTTTCCCCGCTTGACAAGCAGTTTTTGAAACCGATTTTTCCCGATAAAGACGGATTTTTGGAAGTAGATAAAGCAAGAATTTATCAAATTGCCCAAATTTTAGAAAAAAATGAAGAATTGAAAATCAAAATTATAGTTTTCACTGAAAAAGATTACTCTGAAACGGAATTTTTGAAAATTCAAGCTGATGACTTCAAAGAAAAACTTATTTTGCAAGGCATTAGCCCCGAAAGAATTATTCGCCAAAATGTAGTGCGAAAAAATGAAAAAAATCGCTTGGAATGGATAATTTTGCAGAAATAGAA
>JANWZC010000324.1 GCA_025054975.1 Raineya sp. | reverse complement strand
CACAAGATTTTTTTCCAAACTCCTCAAAATTAACAACTGCCGATATAGTCTTTCCATCTTGTGTATCTTTCATTCTCTTAAGCTCTTCCATACAGCCCTCTATAAAGGCTTTTTTATCGCTTTCTAACCAAGCACCTTTTTTTGAAGTCTTACAACTCACTGCAAAGGCAAGCAGTACAAGGAAAATTGCAATTTTTTTTCATAAAATAAATTTTTAGATTGATGAAACAAAAGTATAAATATTTTTCGGAAAAACAAATTTTTTCGTTTTTTAATTATGCACAAAATCTAAATTGAACAAATTGACACAATTATCAGCATATTTGGCTGAAATGGGGGCAAACATTACATCCGAATAATGAGCAATTTTCAATTCATGCGGATTGCGGAAAAACTCTGCCAAATTAAATTTCAAATGTACCATAGCAGTATGATGAGATTGTACTTTGAGCGGTGTTGAGCCAAAATCAATCGTTTTAGAGCGAATGTTATTCAAAGTTGGCGTACTGTAACCACCATAGCCCCCTATGTGATAACGAAAAATCCCAGTTCCATTTACACTCGCAGGCGAAATGCCTTCTAACTTAAAAAAAATGTATCCCGTATTCCAATTCCAATACATACCCTCAGCAGCACCGCCTACATCCAAACTACCTGTTCTTTGAGTGGGACTCATCGTGTTGCGAAGGCTATCTATGCCTATCAAAAACGAAATACTCTTGTATTCTCCCAAAGGTACATCTGCTAGCACTAATCTGTGGCTATTCGGCTTATCTAATTCTACCAAAAAATAGCATTTTTCTTGTGGTACAACATATTCCGAGCCATCGGCTCTTTGCAAACGAAAATTACTCAAATAATATCGCAATAAACTCACTGAAAACTGCTCACCAAAATTATTTATATAATCTCTCTGTAAAATCAAGTTGTCATTCTCAAAAAAATGAGCTATTTCCACTACCACTCCTTTGGTAGCAGTATTT
>JANWZC010000323.1 GCA_025054975.1 Raineya sp. | reverse complement strand
CCAGCAGGAATTAGAGACACTAATTTCTTGGGATTTTCATGTCCCTAAATCCAAAACCTCTTTCCATTGAGTATAATTTAAGTTACAATGTATTTAGTACATTGTAATTTAAGTTCTTTTGATTTTTAGATAATTTTTATTTTCACCACTAAAATATGGCTAAAAGTTATTTCTTGCGTTTTGTGTAGAAAAATGAATTTTCCTAAATTCACTTTCTTATCATAAAAAATTATACTAATTCAGATTACAATGTATTTAGTTGTAAATAAATCCTTTTGAACGATTGATTGATGTTGCTGTTTAGAATAAATTTCTTTGGCTTGCATAGCCAAGCGGAAACATTCTTGCATAATTTTTTCGCTTATGCCTTGATAGTTTCGGAATTGAATAAGTGAATTAGGCAGGTGGTCTTGCAGAATATGTTTTATTTTTTGCAAATGTTTAGCACTAATTGAAGAATTATCAATGAACCATTTTAGAGGATAGTTTTCTATGATGTATCTGAATGGCAAAATCAAATCATCTACGGCTTGGGGGTCGTATTCATAGATTTCTATATGAATGGGGCAATCTTGTAAATACTGATACATCAAGGAAAGAACTTTCTCAGGGTCTAATTTGCCATTGAGCGTTCCAAGCAATGGAAAAGCCACAGAAATAATGCCTTTTTCTTGATAAGTATCTATAAACTTTTGCAATCCTTTTTCTAAATATTCGTATTTGCTGGGCTTTTTCCAGTCGTATTTAGTAGGGAAATTGAGGATTTTTTTATCGCTCTGAGGAATGTCGTATATCCATAGTTTGCCAATTTGAATCAATTTTCTCCGACAATACTCCACATACTTTTCAAACATCTCAGGATAGCGATAGCGAAATTCTAATGCAATACCTGCATTCATTACTCCCAAACAATTCACCGTATTGACAAGCGTTTGGGCTTTTGAAGTGAATAAATTCCCTTTGAAATATTGAATGGGCATAGAAACTTTAATACGGTAATTGTTCGTATATCTTATCTCTATACTTCTCTTTTGCCATTTTTTCGGCTTCTTCAAAAGTCCAATGTTTTACTTGTGGTAGTATTGCGAATGATTTTGTTTTTTCAATAAAAG
>JANWZC010000322.1:797-1125 GCA_025054975.1 Raineya sp. | reverse complement strand
TCGGAGTTTGCAAATTCCGTAGAAGATTACACAAAAGCCTTACAAATTCAGCCTACTTTCAAAGATGCTTACTACAATCGGGGTGTGAGTTTTTACTGGCTCAATCAGAATGAAAAAGCTGAACAAGATTTTTTCAAAGCCTTGCAACTTGATAGCACCGATGCTCGCACTTATACAGCTCTTGGCTCGCTTTACAGCCGTATGAGTGAAATAGAAAACTCTAAAAAATTGAAAAAAACCTTTTTCCAAAAAGCCGAAAATGCCTATCAAAAAGCCCTGCAATTTGGAAAAGACTATGCCCCTGCTTACTATAACTATGCACTCTTGA
>JANWZC010000322.1:0-787 GCA_025054975.1 Raineya sp. | reverse complement strand
AATAACTCCCAAAAAGCCCTTGAACTCACCGAAAAATACATTTTACTCAAACCCCAAGACGCACAAGGTTATTTACTGAAAGGAATTTTGCTTAAAAAACACAAAAAATGGCAAGAGGCTTTGGTGGCATTACAAAAAAGTGCCGAACTAAATCCATACAACCCAGAAACTTTTTTAGAATTAGGCTCACTGCATTTTTATCTTAAAAATAAAGCAGAAGCCCAAAAGGCTTGGCAAAATGCCCAAAAACTCGGCAGCAGCGAAGCCACTGAATATTTGAAAAAATACTTTGATTAACGTGTGTTACAAGGTTAATATTTTGATTTATGTGTGTTTATGTAATTTATACTCAAAGGAATTTGGTTTTATATCACTCTTTTGGTCGTTAAGCGTGCTTCGGCAAAGCTCAGCAACAAAGGCGAAACGCCAAAAAAGTGGTTTTGAAATTATTTTCCTCAAAACCACTTTTCATTCAGTATAACTTGAGTTGCAAGATTAAATTAACGTGAGTTATTAGTTAATATTTTGATATAGAATTATTTAAGAAAAAGATTTAGAGTAATTGAAAAAATGATTAAATTTGGATTGTACTTTTCAAAATATTTAATCATATAGCTCAATTACATCTAAATCCCTCAAAGTTATACTGAATGAAAAGTGGTTTTGAGGAAAATAATTTCAAAACCACTCTTTTGGCCGTTGAGCGAAGCCGAAACACCAAAAGAGTGGTATAAAACCAAATTCCCTTGAGTATAGTAGAAATTTTTGTATCGGTGGATGATTTTTT
>JANWZC010000321.1 GCA_025054975.1 Raineya sp. | reverse complement strand
AGGGCAACAAGAATTTAGCGAAATTCGCTTACAAAATTTGATGTATGTAGATAAAACTCCATATATTTACGAACTGCTTAAAAGGCAAGTTCCCTTCTTTTTTCTTTCACGCCCACGCAGGTTTGGCAAGAGTTTGCTTATCAATACGCTGAAAGAACTTTTTTTAGGCAAAAAAGAATTTTTTGAAGGACTTTTCATTTATGACAAGATTGATTGGCAATTTTTCCCTGTAATTCATATTGATTGTAGCAAGTTACCTTTTCGCACAGACGGACTGGAAAAGGCTCTTTCTATGAGAATAAAACTTATTGCGAAAAGCTATCAAGTTAAACTTTACGCAAAAAGTATTGGAACTTTGTTTGAAGAACTTATCTATAAATTGCAGGAAAAATATCAACAAAAAGTTGTTATTTTGATTGACGAATATGACAAGCCCATTACCGATGTATTAGAGATTGGTGAAAATCAGCAAGCCCACGAAAATAGAGATATTTTGCGAAGTTTTTATGGTATTGTCAAAGGTTCATCGGCTCACATTCGTTTCTTTTTCCTAACAGGTATCACTCGCTTCTCCAAAGTTTCCCTCTTTTCTGAACTCAACAATTTGGTGGATATCAGCTTTCACAAAGATTTTCATAACCTTTTGGGCTATACCCCACAAGAAATTACTCAATATTTTACCCCACACCTGAGAGCTATCAGTAGTGAAACGGGCAAAAGCCTTGAAGAAATATGGCAACAAATTCAATTCTGGTACAATGGTTACTCTTGGAATGGAAGAGATAAACTCTATAATCCTTTTTCGGTGTTATGTTTTTTAGATGCTCGTGAAATTCGTAATTTTTGGTTTGAAAGCGGTACGCCTAAAATGTTGGTAGAATTACTTCGCAAAGAATGGGTTTATGACCTGCGAAATCTCAAAGCTACTTTTGCCCTTATCAATAATTTTGATATTGATAAACTCAATCTTGAAACTTTGCTTTTTCAGACAGGATATTTGACTATTTCTGAGATAGACAAGTTTGACCGCTACATTCTCAATTATCCCAACAAAGAGGTAGAGCAATCGCTCTTGCAATATCTTTTGGCAGATTATTCTCAAGCCCCCAAGAATGTGGCTCTTTCGTATGAAATCATCACTGCCATTGAAAATAATGACATTTCTTATTTGTGTCAAGTGTTAAATCAACTTTTTGCTG
>JANWZC010000320.1 GCA_025054975.1 Raineya sp. | reverse complement strand
GAGCCGTAGCAAGCATATTTTTAGCTCGGTTGTAGTAGCCCAGACCTTGCCAAAGTCGGAAAACTTCGGTATCGTTTGCATTAGCCAAATCTTGTAAAGTCGGGTAAGTTTCCACAAATTTTTGGTAATAGGGCAAACCTTGCTTCACACGGGTTTGTTGCAAGATAATTTCTGAAAGCCAAATGTGATAAGGATTTTTTGTAGCTCGCCAAGGTAATTTACGCTGATGAGTTTGATACCAAGCTATAACTTTTTCTACAAAAATTTCACTTTTGGTTTGCATATTTGTGTAGTTGCCAATGCGTTCCGAGTGTAAATTCTGCACATTCAGCTACCGAAGCGTGAGTTTTGAGCAGCAGTCCTGCAAAAATATTTTTGTGGAAGTACCATTTTAAGCCATAACGTTGGTAAAAGGGCATATCAGTTTTGGCTTCAAATTGCCTACGAATATAATAGCCTAACTGAATATTCAGGCTCATGTCGCCGAAAGTAATTTCATCACCTATTACTACGCTTATACGTCTGTAATCGGGTTTGGAGGTAGCGTTGGCAAATTTTTGGTCAATTTGGTATTTGATACCCTCATTCCAAGAAATATCTAAACCTGCATTAAGGCGATGCTTACGACTTACATCACGAGCAACATACAAACCCAAATTGAAAACCGAATGTTTGCGAGGTTGATTGATTTCTGTTTCTATCAAGCTACCTGAAAAAGTATTTTGCAAGTACCATTTTGGTTGGAAAGGCTCTTTTTCTATTTGGGAATAAATGATTTTTTCAGGATTGAACACATAACTTGTACCAACAAAAGCTGTAATAACATTCACTCCTGCATTAGGCAATTTGAATGCACCATTAGAATAATGCGTGATTTGCAAGCCTGTTTTCAGTTTCCAGTGAGAGTTTAGATGATAATTCCACCAAAAGCCGCCTTGCATTACATAACTCCAAACATTGCTGAGTACATTATTTTGGAAGTTATTTTCAATATCAAAGGGGTTAGTAGCAAAAGCGATGCCTGTCCCTATTTTGAATTGCAAGTTGTGTTTGGTATGGCGATAAATGGGTAATAGCATATTTGCGGAAACCGCCAAAGAGTGTCCGATAATAGGATTTTGGTAATTGAAATAAGTGAGAGCAAAAGAAGTTTGTGGATAGCGAAAATCCTGCTCCCAAGCAAGTTTTCCCAGATGATAACGATTAAAATA
>JANWZC010000031.1 GCA_025054975.1 Raineya sp. | reverse complement strand
TTCTGAGCCAATGCCTTACCAAGTTCCGTAGCCACTACCCCACTACCGCCAAAAGTAGGGTAACAAACAATGCCGATTTTCATATCAAAAAATATAAAACTTTTTATTTGCTAAACGCAAAAAAACTTTTTTTGTTTCAAAAAGGCATTTTTTTCGGCTTGGATAGCAAAAATTTTAGTCAATTCTTTCGTACTCAATAATATCAAAGGGGTACTGATTATTTTCATTTTGTGGATAGGAATAACGAGCAACTTCTTTCCATTCGGCAGGAGAAATTTCAGGAAAGAATGTATCTCCCTCCAAGATAGCTTTTACTCTTGTGAGGTAGATTTTTTTCACAACTTTTTTCTTGATAGCTTGCTCATAGATAGTGCCACCGCCAATGATAAAGATTTCTTTTCCCAAAAAAGTTCTTGCAAAGTCAATGGCTTCATCTAAAATATTGAGAACATAGCAATTTTCATCATCAACATCATAATTTTTATCTCGGCTTACAATAATATGCACCCTATTCGGAAGCACTTTGGGCAAAGACTCAAAAGTCTTTCTGCCCATAATAAGCACGTGCGATGTTGTCAGTTTCTTAAAGAATTGCATATCATCTTTCAAACGCCAAGGCAATTTGCCATCTTTCCCAATGACGTTATTTTCCGATGCCGCAACAATCAAGCTAACCATTCCCGAAAACCATTTAAGAATTCTTGTGTGTTCATGCGTTTTTTACCTTCAAGTTGCAGTTCTTGTATTTCTATCCAACCTTCTCGGCTTTTGCAGGCTAATTTTTTGCCCTCTGCGTGAAAGTTACCTATTTCTGCCGTTTGCGTCCAATCTAAAATTTGAGGAGAAACACGAAAAATTTTACAATTTTTTCCTTTGAGCCAAGTCCAAGCACCAGGATAAGGAGCCAGCCCCCTTACGAAATTGTAAATTTGTAAAGGAGTTAAATTCCAATTGATTTGGCAAGTTTCACGAAAAATTTTTGGAGCATGGCTTACTTCGCCTACCTGCTCGTAAGTTTGTACATTGCCTTTTTCTATGGCTTGCACGGTTTTGAGTACTAGATTAGCTCCTTTGTGCATCAATCTTTCGTAAAGCGAACCAGCTGTATCTTCAAAATAAATTGGTTCTTTTTCCTGAAAAATGATGTTACCTGTATCTATTTCGTGTTTAAGAAAAAACGTAGTAACTCCTGTTTCTGTTTCGCCGTTGATAATAGCCCAATTGATAGGAGCAGCTCCTCTATATTTAGGAAGTAAAGAAGCGTGTAAATTAAAACTTCCCAAAGGTGGCATAGACCACACTACTTCGGGAAGCATACGAAATGCTACAATAACCTGTAAATCAGCTTGATAGCTACGCAAGGTTTCAATAAATTCGGGGTCTTTCAGATTAGTAGGTTGGAGGATAGGCAAATCTTGGCTTAAAGCATATTGCTTCACTTCCGACATTTGCAATTTATTGCCTCTACCTGCGGGTTTATCGGGGGCAGTAATTACTGCTACAATATTAAATTTATTCTCAACTAAAATTTTCAGCGAGGGAACTGCAAACTCAGGTGTTCCCATAAAGATAATTCGCATGGAATGGTATTCAGTTTTGTTTGTTTAATAAAACCCTTGATTTTCAAGCAATAAGTTTTCATAGTTTTCAAAAACTTCTTTTTGCGGCAAGGTAAAAACTTTATTTGTTTGCAATTTTACCTTTTAATTGAGCTTGTCTGTAATAGAAAAACGCAGAAATGGTCGCCAAAAATATCAAAAAGATAGCAAAGCCCCAAAAAATTTGATTTTCCTGCTCCTTGATAGTTGCTTCATAACGCAATTTATCAAGTTCTTTCTGATATCTTTCTACTTCGTATCTGCTGGTGAGATTGTTGATAATTCTCAAATTTTCCAAATCATTGAGTTGTTTTTCAAGAATATTAGCAGCTAAAAGGTCAGAATAGGCATTCTGAAAATCACCTTTTTGGGCGTAAATTTTAGAACGTTCCTTGAAAATGCGAAATAACTCATGTTTAGCTTGGGCTTCATCGGCAATTTGTAATGCCTTTTCATAGAAACGCAAAGCCTCGTCATATCGTGATTTCTCTCCAAAAAGACGCCCTAAATTAGCATAAGTATTTGCCAAACCTTGTTTTTCTTTGGAAAGCACTGCACTTTCCAGAGATTTTTCATAATACTTTTGAGCTTTTTCATAATCTTTCTGACTTTGAGCTAAAATCCCCAAATTGTTCAAAGTACGTGAAATGGCAAGATGGTCTTCTAATTCCTCACTAATTTTCAGAGAACGATTGTAGTAATCAATGATTTGCGAATAATCAGGAGAGGCTGTTTCAGAAGTTTGCAGTTGTAATTTGAGCGAAGAGGCTAAATTATCCAAAACACCCGCAGTTTCGCGTTTCTTTTTAAGTTTCTCGTAAATATTCAAGGCTTTGGTGTATTCAACAACTGCCTGTTTGTAGTCGCCAAGAGCATCATAAATAATACCAGCCGTATTGTAGCAACGAGCCTTCCCATACTCATCTTGATATTTTTCACGAATCTTCAAAGATTGCAAATTCAGTACCGAAGCCTCTTTGTACTCGCCCCACTGAAAATAAACATTAGCTAAACCACTCAAAATTTTTGCTTTTGTTTTTTCGGCTTCTGGCGAGTTGTCTTTCTCAACTAAATTCAAGGCTTGCGTGTAATTTTTGTAAGCCTCCTGAATATCTTTTGAGCCACTTCTTTGCAAGTACGCATTTGCCAAATGATTGTGAGCCAAAGCTATCAAGACCTTGTCTTGCAAACTTTGGGCTTTCTGCAAAGCCTCTTGGGCATATTTGATAGCTTTTTCGGTATCAAAACCTAAATATTCGTCATTGAGTTGCAAAAACAAAGAAACTTGTTCTTTTGGATTTGATTTTACTAATGCACTTTGCAAGCTATCAATCCGAGAAATATTTTGAGCCTCAGTGATTTCACAGAAAAATAGGAATACAAAAAACAAGTATTTCTGCATAAAAAAGCCTTATTTTGCGAAGAAATTGTAGCTCGCAAGTTAGCAAAAAAAGAAATACTATCCATGCAAAACATTTTCAAAGTTGAATTGTTATAGAGGTAGTTTTCATAATTGTAAGTTTTTGATTAGTTAGGTTGCACAATCCGAGCCTTTTGGGTTCGGATTGTGTTTTACAAAAAACATGTAAAAAGTTCAGCTATGAAACGTAAAGAACGTATCCAACAAATTCTCAAAAGCCTCGCAGAAGGCATTTACGATAAAGACGATATTTTGGCACTTGGCTTACTGGCGGCAATAAGTGGAGAAAGCATTTTTTTATTGGGTCCGCCTGGTGTAGCGAAAAGTCTTTTAGCTCGCAAACTCAAATATGCATTTTGCGAAGGCAAATCTTTTGAATATTTGATGAGCCGTTTCAGCACGCCTGATGAAATTTTTGGTCCTATCTCCATTCGCAAACTCAAAGAAGAAGATAAATATGAACGCATTACAGCCAAATATTTGCCCGATGCGAATGTAGTATTTTTAGATGAAATCTGGAAGGCAAGTTCGGCTATTCAGAATGCTTTACTCACCATTCTGAATGAAAGAATTTATCGCAATGGCGAGCAAGAAATGGAAGTGAATATTCGTTGTATTATTTCGGCATCCAACGAATTGCCCCCAATGGGAGAAGGTTTGGAGGCTTTGTGGGATAGATTTTTACTGCGTACCCAAGTATCTGAAATTCGCAATCCGCAAAGTTTTTTGCAAATGATTATTTCCAATAAAGATGCTTATGCCGATACCGTGCCTGCTTCACTCAAATTGAGCGAGACAGAGTTAGAGGAGTGGTCGGAGGAAATTGATAAAATTGAAGTTCCCGAAGTGGTTTTGAATGTTATTCAGATTCTCAAATACAAAATTGAAGAATACAACCAACATCACAGCCCACAGATTTTGGTATATGACCGCCGATGGAAAAAAATTATTCGGCTCTTGCGAACTTCTGCTTTTCTAAACGAGCGTACTTGCGTGGATTTAATGGATTGTTTCCTGATGGTGCATTGCCTTTGGAGTACGCCTGAACAAATTCCTGCTATTTTTCAGATGCTTTCTGAAATTATCCGAGAACATGGCTATCATCTTACGCTTAATTTGGGAGCTTTGAGCCGCGAATTGCAGGAATTTGAGCAAGAAGTTCGCGGGGAAATTCTTATTCCTCATCAAGTAGTGGTAGAGGAAATGCAATCGGTGGATACAGAATTTTTAGAAGTGCTTAACATTCGGAATTATTTTGAAGGCAATCTTATCAAAAAAGCCGATTTTGTAAAATTGAATGTAGAAGAGTGGAAATCTATTAGTCTGTTTGATAGCTCGCATAATCTTACTAATAAAATCCAAGCCAAACTTGCCTTGCAGAAGCATACCATAGAAATTCTGCATAATTCCCAAGTTATTCCTCTGAAAATCAAGACCGTAGAACGAGAAAAAACAGAATACATCAAGAAAAAGCCTCACCCATTAGTGCAAAAATTTTGGAATGAAAAAGCCTATGAACTTAAACAATACATTCAGACCCAACAGAAAAGACTTGTAGAAGAAAGTCCAACTGAACTTAATCATTTGAAAACGAACTTATTTGTACCTGCTCATTTGGCTGAAATTGTGGAAAGCAACATGAAAGAAAGTAGCAAAATTCTACAAAATCTAGCTTTGCAGTTGGAAAAAATTGTGCATTTGTACGAAAATTAGATTTTAATTTTTTGGAAAAGATTGGTTAGCACTAAAATCAGCCCGCTGACTGCCATTGTGCCAAAAATCAAGAGCCAAAAAGGGTGAGCAAATTCAAAAAAAGAAGTGGTAACATAAAAATTTTCGTCTCCTGTTTTTACGCTCATTTGGTGGAGAATATTAGAGATATTGCGGAGTGAAAGCCAAAGCCCCAGCCCAAGCATAATCAAGCCAATAATTATCATTCCACGTTTGCGGTCTTGGGCTTTGCGAAGTTCTTTGAGTACCTTGATGTAAAGTTTTTCAATTGCTTCATCACTCATTCTGCCCTCCATAATCACTTGAATTTCCCGCAAAGTACGCTTTTCTTGAATGTATTTGAAAATTTCCTCAAATTCATTCACAATTTCAGGACGCTGATAGTCAGAGGCTTTGCGTTTAGGGATAATCATAATTTTTCGGCGTAAATTTCAAAGTTTTCGGGTTTGGCAAAAATCATTTTTTGTTTGCCTTTAATACTATATCTGAAAATTTTTTCATCTTTTAGCCACAAGCGTAGTTCCTTTTCAGAGGCATATAGATAATTTTCCGTTTGCAGAAATGCATTGATTTCCAAAGGTTTCTGCAAAGCATTTAACTTAATTTCCAACCAACGTACTTTCAAATCATTGTTTTTGGGTTTGTATTGCAAAATAAGTGTATCTCCGTGCTGTTTTCTGACCTCTTCATACAAACCTCTGTATGCTGATTTATTGATATTAGCCTGCTCCAAAAAGGCTAATTCTTTTTGCCAAGCAATGTTTTCAACTTTTTTCTGTTGTTTCTGCTTTTCTATAAGCGTAGTTTTGAGAAAATTGGCTTGTTTTTGCTGATACAATTCCTCCAAAAATCCTTCTAAATCATAGTAGTAATTTATTTTTTCGTCTTTTTTTTGTTTTTGGTAGCAAGCGGCAAGCAGAAACAAATAAATTACTGCAAGTAGTTTATTCATTGGGCGTGAATTTTGTTTTTCAAATAACTGACAAGCATTTCCAAAGGTTTTTGAAAATGTTTGTTATTAGGGATGATAATATCTGCTTCATTCTTAAAGGGTTCAATATAACGTTCATACGTAGGGGCAACGTGTTTTTCATAACGATACAATACATCTGAAATGTCGTAGCCACGTTCTACTTGGTCGCGGTGAATACGGCGTTTGAGTTTGATATGTTCTTTGGCATCAATAAAAATTTTTAAGTCCAAAAGGTCTGCAATTTCTTTGAAATAGAAAACAAAAATCCCTTCCACAATAATAATAGGGGCAGGCTTGAAAACCAAAGTTTTAGGTATAATTTCAGGATTATTGTAGGTATATTCTAAACGATACACTACTTCGCCGTTACGAAGTTTCTGAATATCACGGGCATATTCGTGGGCATTGATAGACTCGGGCAAATCAAAGTTATGTACGCCATTTTCATCAACAGGTTGCTCTTCGCGGGGACGATAGTAGTTATCTTGTGAAACCAAACAGATTTCCCCCTCTGAAAAGGCATTACACAGGCTTTTGAGAAAAGAAGTTTTGCCCGAAGCACTGCCCCCCGTAATACCCACAATAAAAGGTTTTTGCATAGATGTAAATTCTTTTGCCCGCAAAATTAGTAATCTTTGTAAAATGCTAATAAATGCCTTTGGAAAAAATCCAAAAAAATCCTATTTTGGTGCAAAATTTTGCTTATCCTTTCCTAAAACATAAAAATTTACATTTATGGAAGATTTTTTGCCAATTCTCGGAACAGACCACATTGAGTTTTATGTGGGTAATGCCAAGCAAGCCGCTTATTTTTATCAAGCTGCTTTTGGTTTTGAATTGATAGCTTATGCAGGTCCTGAAACAGGCGTGCGTGATAGGGCTTCTTACGTTTTGCAACAAAATAAAATTCGTTTTGTACTTACTGCCCCTTTGCACCCTGAAAGTGAAATTGCTGCTCACGTGCATAAGCACGGCGATGGTGTGAAAGTGCTTGCTTTGTGGGTAGATGACGCTGAAAAGGCTTATTACGAAACTATGAGCCGAGGAGCTAAATCTGCTTTTGAGCCTAAAAAACTTACAGACGAGTACGGTGAAGTGGTGATTTCGGCTATCCATACTTATGGCGAAACTATTCACACTTTTGTAGAACGCAAAAATTACAAAGGAGCTTTTATGCCCGGCTATGTGCCTGCCAAAAGCACTATGAAAATTGAACCGATTGGCTTAAAACACATAGATCATTGCGTAGGCAATGTAGAACTTGGCAAAATGAATACTTGGGTGGAGTTTTATGAAAAAGTAATGGGCTTCAAGCTACTTGTAACCTTTGACGATAAAGATATTTCCACCGAATATTCTGCCTTGATGTCCAAAGTAGTTTCTAATGGCACAGGTTACATCAAATTCCCTATCAATGAGCCTGCTGAAGGTAGAAAAAAATCTCAAATTGAGGAATATTTGGACTTTTACAGGGGCCCTGGCGTACAACATATTGCTATTGAAACCGAAGACATCATTCACACTGTAAGCGAACTTCGCCGTCGTGGGGTAGAATTCTTATATGTTCCCGATAACTATTATGATGATGTTTATGATAGAGTAGGCAAAATAGATGAAGATGTACAAAAACTCAAAGAACTCAATATTTTGGTAGATAGAGACGACGAAGGTTATCTACTTCAAATATTTACAAAACCTGTAGAAGACCGCCCTACACTTTTCTACGAAATTATTCAACGTAAAGGGGCAAAATCTTTTGGCAAAGGCAACTTCAAGGCTCTTTTTGAAGCCATTGAACGTGAGCAAGCCATAAGAGGGAATTTGTAGGAATGTCCATTCAGAAATATTTTTGTAGGCAAAAACAACATCAAACTTTGCTTTGATGTTGTTTTTTTATAAGAAACTCATAACAACCTAAAATTTGAGTTAAGCTAGAACTTACGTACTCTAAAATTACGTAAGATTTTGCTTGAGAAAATAAGCCAATAAATTTTCTCTAAATTGATACCCATTAGCAATTACTTGCTTGATAACCTTTTATTCTAGAGCGATAAAAGCCCTTAAAGCGGCAAAGATATGATTTTTACGGCGTTGGTTTTTCTGACTAAAAAGCTCTGAATATTGCAGAATTTTTTGATAGGACGATGATATTCCTCAATATTCCAATGGTTTTATGAGCCATCAGAAATTCGTCCCAAGAAACCTTCTTTGGCTCTTGCTGAGAGGCTTGAACGTGGCTGTAATAAAATATAATGGCGTTTTTGTAGATTATTCCTTTTCTGGAAACATTATCCAATCAAAATCCTTCAGATGTGTGAAAAGTCCTTCGCACAAGTATCCGCTTTTCCTACTCGCTCATATTGTCCTTTTTAGGGCTTTAAGCTCTACAATACACCTCTTCTGACATTCTGCAAATAATTCATTTTGGGTTTTACCGCTTTTTTGTTGATAAATACGATAATCCACTAGCAAACGATGACCTTGTATATCCGTTTAAGTTCGCCCTTGGTAGAATCACTATAAGGTTTCTCCAAAATACTATCATTACAACTCAATGTCTCTTCTGATAAAATTAGCAAGGGCTTACTAAGAAAACAAGTTAAAAGGAGTGTAAGACTTCCTGACTAAAAAGTTGAGTATTGCATCTTGTGAAAATGTCTGCATACTTTGAGACAATTTAGTACAACCTCTTTGAACTGGCACGGGTAATAAATAATTGCTGTATAGCTTTTTATCGCACAATGCGGAACATTTCCTCTTCACAACACTCGTGTAGTTTCTCTTTTTTCTGCAATATAAAAAAATATAGGGTGCCTAACTCTTGTCGGAATTTCTAAAAAATTTCTATAACTTTGCAAAAACTTCAATCTTGTGGAAATTTTTAAGCATCTTTTGGATTTTATTTTGCACGTAGATAAGCATCTGCAAGTGCTTTTTCAGGATTATGGTATATGGATTTATGCCATTTTGTTTCTGATAATTTTTGTAGAAACAGGGCTTGTAGTGATGCCCTTTTTGCCTGGGGACTCGCTTCTTTTTGCCACAGGTGCTTTAATTAGCGTAACCAATGAACTCAATATTTGGTTAATGGGTGTTATTCTATTCATAGCGGCGGTAGTAGGTGATAGTCTTAATTACTGGATTGGCAAGAGACTCGGAACAGCTGTATTTCAACGTGAAAGTCGTTGGATAAAAAAAGAATATCTGCTTCGTACCCAAAAGTTTTATGAAAAACATGGCGGTAAGACCATTATCTTTGCCCGATTTATTCCTATTATTCGTACTTTTGCTCCTTTTGTAGCAGGTATTGGCACAATGAATTATCCCAAATTTTTGGCTTACAATGTTATTGGAGGTTTTGTGTGGATTTGGTCGTTTTTGTGGTTGGGCTATCTTTTCGCCGATACTGAAATTGTACGTAGAAATTTTACATTAGTTATTTTTGCGATTATTTTGCTCTCTATTACTCCACCCATTGTGGAAGTTATCAGGAACAAATTTTTCAAGAAAAGAGAAACAGAAGTTACACATAAAAGCTAATAAACCAATGACCCAAGAACAATATAAAGATGTAAAAGCCCGTATCTCGGCTTTGAGGAGGTATCTTTGACTACGACACGAAACTGCAAGAACTCAACATTAAACAACAAGCTACTTCTGCTCCTGATTTTTGGGAAAATACGCAACAAGCTGAAGCCGTTATGAAAGAAATTCGTAACCTGAAAGTCTGGACAGAACCTATGCAGGCTCTTTTGCAAGCAGAAGCAGATTTTGAGGTTTTGAACGAATTTTATCAAAATAATGAACTTTCCGAAGAGGAAATTGACCAAGAATTTCGTAAATTGGTGCAGCAAGTAGAAGATTTGGAGTTCAAGAAGATGTTGAGTGGCGAAGAAGATGCCCTAAATGCAATGATGGACATCAACCCAGGAGCAGGTGGTACAGAAAGTATGGATTGGGCTGAAATGCTTATGCGTATGTATATTATGTGGGGCGAAAGCCATGGCTTCAAAGTCAGAGAGGTGAATTATCAGGCAGGTGAAGTAGCAGGTTGCAAGTCGGCTACTTTGGAATTTGAAGGACAGTTTGCGTACGGACTTTTGAAATCAGAAATTGGGGTACATCGTTTGGTTCGTGTTTCCCCCTTTGACTCTAACGGCAGAAGACATACTTCTTTTGCTTCGGTATTTGTGTATCCAATTGTTGATGATAACATTGAAATTGTTATCAATCCTGCGGATTTAGAGTGGGATACATTTCGTTCAGGAGGAGCAGGCGGACAGAACGTCAATAAGGTAGAAACTGCTGTAAGAGTGCGTCATAAGCCAACAGGTATCGTAGTGGAATGCCAGCAAGAACGCTCACAACATCAGAACAGAGAAAAAGCCTTGCAAATGCTTAAATCTAGGTTGTATCAGCTGGAAATGGAAAAGCGTCAGGAGGAAAAAGATAAAATTGAAGGTACAAAAAAGAAAATTGACTTTGGTTCACAAATTCGTAATTATGTTCTACATCCTTACAAACTCGTAAAAGATGTTCGTACGGGGGTAGAACGTACCGATGTGCAAAATGTACTTAATGGCGATATAGATGACTTTATTAAAGCATTTTTGTTGAGCAATGAATAACTTTATTTTCAAAATAGTTTCTTTTCAAAGTATGCAAAAGATTTTTTTGATTTGCTTTATACTTTTTCTTTTGCAAATAGGTAAAATATTTGCCCAAGATAGCACTGGGGTTGATAAACCTATTGAAAATGATACACTTAAAACTGAAACTCCTATTGATAGCACACAAACTATTGATAGCACTCAGGTTACAGAAGTAGGTGGAGGTACAGAAGATAAAAAGGGGAAATTTTATTTGGTGAAGAAAGCTTATTTCAAAGAGGGAGATAGTGTTTTTGTGAAAAAAATCAAGGAGCGTTTAGCCTATCCTGAAGAGGCTCGCAAAAGAAAATTCGGTGCAACGCTGGTCGTAAAGTTTGTAATAAGCAAAGAGGCTACTATTTCTGATATTCAAATTGTAGAGGGCTTTCCAGAAGATATAGAGGCTGATTTCAGGCAACTCATTGAAGATAAAATCAAAAGTGCTATTCAAGAAGTTTCACAAGGAGCTTGGGAGGCAGCGGTTAATAATTTAGACCAAAAAGTTGCTATGCGAAAGACCGTGCCAATCACGTTTATTCCGTATAAGAAAGAATAATTATCAGACCGAAATGAACAATTTTGTAACAAAAAATTATTCATTCACTGACTTTTTTCATTTTAGTTCCTATTCTCTATGGCAATAGGGCTTTCTTATTGTAAATATACTCAAAAAACTCTGTTTTCACATTTTCTTTTTAGCGTTTTAGTTTATTGTCAAGACATTAGCTCAACAATAAGCCCTCAAAACGCTATTACCTCAAAGAAAAGCGTGATGTACATTCCTACAAAATTATTTTGTATTTGAAAAAATCAAAGGTCTATTTCATTTTGTCCATTGAGTCTCATTTTTCTTTAATGCGAGTTATTGTTGCAAATCCTGTAGAATACAATTACTTTAATTTTTTTCCATTAAAATCCTTGTCAAGATTTTTGGATTTCGGCTTTGGGTGTTTTTGAGGAAAATTAGCTCCTCTAATTCGCCCAAACGCCAGTTTTCTACCATATTGTCATAGTAGAAACTGCCTGGATTACCTGATTGCCCCCCCGGATAAATACCATAGGCTTTGGGAGTGTTTCCACCTAAAAGAACAATCATACGCCATGAAGGTCCGTGGTCGCTACTAGTGGCATTAACGGTGCGTTTGGAGCCGCTTGTTACTAAATTTTTTACACCCAAATTCGGAATAAGTAAATGTTTCAGTTCAAAGCCTTTATATCTTGCCCAAGTCCAGTTTTCGTCATTGCCTTGATGTTTGCTCTGCAAAGTTTGTACTGCTTTTTCAAAACTTGTTTGCAAGAGCATTTTCAAAGTTTCTTTGATTTCAGGAGTATTTTTATTATCAATCCAGTGAGACGTAGTATCTTTCAGCACCAATCTAATCATTTGGTCGGGGGCAGGATAATGAGCAATACTTCCCAGTTCATCAGCCCAAATGGCTTTTTTAAGTTCCTCGTACCAAGCCTCAAAACAAGTAGCTCCTATGGCATCAGCTTTGTAGAGATAATCCCATTTTTTGAGAAATTGATGAATTTTTTGTCCTTCTTTTGAAAGTTGCGTTGTATCCAGAAGTAGTAACATTTGAGGCAACAACTCACGAGCATGCACGCCTAAAACATCATTTTGCAATTCACGTACCTGTTCGTATTTGAATTTAGCGGTATTGCGTAAGCGTTCATTGATACGGATAGCTCTTTCAGGTGAAACATATTCATAGCCCAAATAATAAGGATAAGTGAGCGTATCAACCAGAATTTGATTGGCAGAGGCAACAAATTGTTGTTCAGGGTTCAAAACTTTTGGATTTTGAGCATAAGGAATAAACTCTTGATATTCAAATGCCGAATTTGAGCCGTCTAAAATGTATTTCCCTTGCCCACTCCAACGCAAAGGCAATTTGCCAATCACCTGTAAGGCAATATTTTTATCTGCATCTGCATACGCCACTACTTGCGTAGGATAACCAAACGTAACAAAACTTTCTTGAAACTCCTTATAGTTAGTAGCTCTGTTGAGTTTGTAAAAAGCTAACACTTCATTTGTAGTGGTATCGTGGGCAGTCCAACGCAAAGCATGGCGAAAAGGTACTTCCAAAGAATAAAGTTTATTGGGTTCATTGGGAACGAGTTTAGCAGGTTTTTCCAAAACAATCGCTCCGTGATGCGTGTAACGTATGTAATCTACCTCATCTTTTTCTCTCCCTCTAACTTTAATGATTTCTTTACGAGTGAGCGTTTTTTTCCATTGATTGTCGTGCCAATATTCATCTAATTTGTCATCTTTGAAGCGAATTTGGTAAAAATCTGAGGCATCGGTATAAGCATTGGTAAGCGACCAAGCAATTTTTTCATTAAAGCCTATGACAATTGTAGGGGTACCGGGTAAAGTAACTCCATATACGTTGCACGTAGGACTAATAAGTTGCATTTCATACCATATAGACGGCAATTTGAGGCTCAAATGGGGGTCTCCAGCAAGAATCGGAAAGCCTGTTTCACTTTTTTTCGCTCCAATAGCCCAGTTGTTACTGCCTTTTACTTTTTCGCCTGTGACTTGTGCCTGCAAAATACTTTGCAGTTCTTTAAGATTTTGATACAAAGCCCTGCTGATAGAGTCGTATTTAGCGGGTTTTTGAGGTTTTCTGAGTGGCTTGAAATCTAAAGGAGTTTTTGTAGGAATAACGGGTTCAGTTCGGTAAGGAACATTCGGAAAAAGGCTATCAATGGCTTTTTCACCAAACATAGAAGCAGCAAGGCTATTGGCAAAATCATCGGTATAAGCAATCGAAAGGTCATAAGCCATGTATTTGAGCATAAGTATTGACTTCAATGGTGACCATTGCTCGGGAGCATAATCTAAAATTTTGAATTCCAAAGGATATTGATGCGGCTGTAAAGAAGCTATGTAGGCATTTACACCATCAGCATAAGCCTGTAAAACGGCTTTGGAAATGCTATCTTTTAAGTTAGCTAATGTTCTTTGGGCTGAGTACAATATACCCATACGGCGTTGAGAGCGGTCGACTTCAAGGGCTTTTTCTCCCAGAACTTCGGAAAGTCTGCCTGCGGCAAAGCGTGTTAGAAAATCCATTTGCCAAAGTCTTTCCGAAGCTATCATATAGCCCTGTGCAAAATAGAGGTCATAATCGTTTTGGGCAAAAATATGAGGCACTAACCTACTATCTAACCAAATTTCTACCTTATCTTTGAGAGCTTGTGCATTGATTTTGAGTTCGGTAGGACGTTTTTTAGGTTCTGCATTTTGCCAAAAGCCATTGAAAGGGTCTAAAAACCTGCCTAATGGAGGTGCAGAAGCTAATTTTTCGGGCAAATAATTTTTTAAGACAGGAATTTCAGCAAGCCTAAACTGTAAGGCTAATGTCAAGGAAGCACTCCAAAGTAAGAAGATAATGGCTCGGAATATTCTCATTGTTACCTCTGATAAACTAACTTGCAAATTAAAGATATTTTTGGCAATTTATGCTTTTCGTATGACAAAATTATTGACTTTCGTTAAAGGTTAGAAACAATCTTTGGATATATCAATTTTGTTTGTCTGCTCAGAGATTGAGTAAAGAAATAGTAGGGGAGCAGTTAGATAGTTTTTGAGACTGTTGTTACAACTTTTTGCTCCTACTTTTATTTCTTGAAACTGAAATACATTTGAACGAACAAGGATGCAAAACTACTATCAAAAAGCATGGAGAGCCTTTTTATTTTTTATCTTCCCGTTATAGGTGTTTTAGGAGGTGGTTGAATGAAAATTCTTTTCACGTAATATCCTGCAAGACAAGAAAATGAAGCCAAGATACCACCGATAAGTCCTGTAACCACAAAAAACCATTCGCTTATGGCAGGTATGCCAAACATAGCTGCCATACGAGCTGAAAGTATTTGGTCATTTTGAATATCTAGCCAAAATGCCCCCCCTGACCACACAATAAACACTGCCAAAAATGCTGAAAAGAAACTTCCCCAGGCAGTTTTTCCTAAAATTCCGCCTACTATAAAGCTGATAACAGCTATCGTCCATACCTCCCAATGCAGAAAATATTGCACTGCAAATACTGCCAGAACTATTAAGATAAAGACCATGTTACAAACGAATTTTCAGAGGTTTTACACTATAACCTTTTTGCCGAAGTTGATAAATTATGCCGTCAGTACCTACTAAATGTAAAGCTCCTACTGCAAAAAAAGCAGGTTTTTCACGAATAATTTTTTCTATTTGTGGCATCCAAGCGTCGTTACGCTTTTTGAGCAGATTATCATATTCATCTTTTTTCATCTCACTAAAACTCAATTTAGCAAGTTCATTAAGGTTTTGTTGTTGGTAGAATTGATTAAGTTTTTTGTAAGTTTCGAAAGATTGCGAACCTTTATCTTCAATAGCTTCCAGAAGCATTTCTGCCTGACGTCTGAGAGGAATGCTATGTAGAAGTACTTTTGATTGAAACTCAACGGTTTCTAAACCTGCAATTTCCTTACCTATGCTTTTGCCGTATTGTTGGAAATGATAATCAATGTTATTTGAAATTACATCCATACTACTTATTTTATTTTCTTTGCCGAGTGCTTGCATTGCTTTTTGGCTTGTAATTGTTTGCACAAGCACCATAGGACGCATACGATTGAACATAGCAACTCCCATACCCATATTTTTCTTCATGTATTCATCCACTCGCTGATAGTCTTTTTCTCCAAGTAAATCCTGTAAAGTAGTGTCTTGCATAATAGAATATTTCATTGTTGCCATTGTATGAGCCATAAGATTATCCATAACGAGTTCTCCTACTACTACTTTACACTCTTTTATTTTTTCCTTGATAAAATCGTTTTTCTTGATACTATCGGCAGGATATAAGTGATGTGTGCCAAAAAGGTAAGAAGGAGCAGGAAGTTCATTGCCCGAAATTTCCCAAAATACCGAATTTTCTAAAACAACCGAATTTTTACTGGATAAATCTAATACTACTTCGGTTTGTTTGGGATTTTCTTTGTCTTTCTTTTTAGTTTTTTGGGCTTCACTTGCATGATATATCACCCAAAAAGAAACAAGTAAAATCCAAATTTTTTTCATAGTACGTATATTTTTGGTTTAACTTTGGCAAGTTGAAAAATTCATAGAAGTTTCTTTTTATTATTCATCTTTGCTTACTACAATTTGGTAAGGCACTTTTTCTACGCGTTGCAAACCTATTTGTTTGGCTTTTTTTTCCACTTCCGAATATTTGATGCTGTTCATATATTTAGCTTGCGTGTGCGTATAATCGGTGCGTAGATTTGTAACTTCTTTTTCTAAATTCATAGTTTCACGTTGAATTTTTCGGGCAAAATGAGCATTACTGATATACAAAATACCTAAAAAAGTCAGATATAACACATAAGGTAAATAACTTGCAGGTTTTCGGCGAGGCAAAATTAACGTAAAATTTGCCCAACTATCAATCCAAGAGAAAAAGCCTCGTTTAGCTTCTGTACGCTCCGAAGCACTTTGATAACGATTTTCAGGCGGAAACATTGTTTTAATGTTTTGGCAAAGATAATAAAATTTTTAGCCAAACTACCTCAATTTTTCCGAATAGTCTGCGATCTATCGGGTCCTACTGAAATCAAAGTAATAGGTACTTGGACTTCACTTTCTATAAAACTGACGTATTCTTTCAGACTTGCAGGCAAATCTTCAAAATTTTTAGCTTCTCGCAAGTTATTTTTCCAGCCTGCAAAGGTTTTCAGAATGGGTTTTACAGGCTCGGAAAGTAAGCAGTAAGGCATCTTGTCTGTAATAGTACCATCAGAAAGTTCGTAATGCGTACAAATCTGAATTTCATCTAGAACGCTCAATACATCGGCTTTCATCATGAAGAGTTCATCAACGCCGTTGAGCATAATAGCATATTTGAGAGCAGGCAAATCCAACCACCCACAACGACGAGGTCTGCCTGTGGTAGCTCCGAATTCTCTACCTTCCTTGCGAATTAGCTCACCAATTTCATTTTCCAATTCTGTTGGAAAGGGTCCTGCACCTACACGCGTACAATAGGCTTTGAAAATGCCCATAACTTTGCCAATCTTGTGTGGAGCAAGTCCTAAACCTACACAAGCTCCTGCGGTAAGTGTATTAGAACTGGTTACGAAAGGATAAGAACCAAAATCAATGTCTAAAAGCGAACCTTGTGCCCCTTCGGCAAGGATTTTTTTTCCTGTTTGCAATGCCTCGTTAAGCCAATACTCTGTATTGGCGAACTGAAAATGCTTTTTCAAGAAATCAATAGCCTCCCAAAAGTCTTTTTCCAAACTCTCTAAATCAAAGTCGGTGTAGTTATATTGTTTCAGCAAACCGAGATGTTTGTTGCGTAATTTTTCATACTTATTGAAAAAATCTTTACTCAAAATATCACCTACACGCAAGCCATTTCTGCCAATTTTATCCATGTAGGTAGGGGTAATTCCTTTGAGTGTAGAACCAATTTTTTCATTACCTTTTGCCATTTCAGAAGCGGCATCTAAAAGCCTGTGCGTAGGAATGATAAGTTGAGTTCTTTTAGAAATCAGGATTTTAGAAGCAATATCGGTAATTTCTCTATTAAGTGCCAAAACTTCCTTGCGAAAAACAACTACATCAAGAACTACTCCATTACCGATTACATTAAAAGTATTAGGGTGAAAAATACCCGAGGGGATTTGATGAAGCACATATTTGAATCCATCAAATTCAAGGGTATGTCCTGCATTAGGACCGCCCTGAAAACGAGCCACTATTTGATATTCACGAGCTAAAAAATCTACTACTTTACCTTTACCTTCATCACCCCATTGTAAGCCTAAAAGTACATCTGCTTTCATGAACTAGAATTTTAGGCTTCAAAGATACGCAAAAGCAAATAGCTCACAAATTCATCGCTGAAAATGTTGTATTATACTCAATGGAAAGAGGTTTTAGACTTAGGGACATGAAAATTCCAAGAAATTAGTGTCTCTAATTCCTGCTGATATGGGGCAATAGGTTCAAAAAACTCAAAGACCTTTTCCTTGAAATGCTCAAACTTTCGGTAAAAACAACTATCTATGACCTTCTTTCGCATCAACTTCCATAGACGCTCAATCAAGTTCAAATTAACAAGTAAGCAGGCAGAAAAATCTGTTTGATTTTTGTACCTTTTAGCCTTTCTTGCAAAGTTTTATTTTTGTAATAACGGGCATTATCACAAACCACATAAACGACTTCTTTATCTTGATGAAATTCAAGCAGTTGTTTATAAACCTTCCAAGTGCTTTCTGCGTCAATGCTTTCATCAAAACGTACTACTACTTTCTGCGGAGCAGAGGCATTCAGAGCCGCATTGATATTGAACCGCTTCCGACCACACACCGAAGGTAACTCGTATTCCCTCCCTTGCTTTATCCAAGCATATGAGGAACGTGTGTTGTGCTGTGGGCGGCAAGCGTCCATAACATATAAAACACTTTTCTCTCCCAAAGTCTCTTTGATAGAGGCTAACTCCTCTATAAATGCCTCCTGATGCTCTTTATCCGCTTCGCAAGAAAACAACTTCGTCTTCTTATAGCTGAATCCTAATCTATGCAATAACTTCACACAGCCCTCCAAACTATAAACTATCCCCCAACGCTCTTGTATCCAAGATACCTCTTCTTTTATGGTACAAATTTCGCTCTAATTCCTCCTCCAACTCCCCTTCCTGTTCTTTACTTAATTTCCCTGTATATGCCTTG
>JANWZC010000319.1 GCA_025054975.1 Raineya sp. | reverse complement strand
GCATACCGAACGGAGATTATTTGTGTTTAGGGCAAAATTTTTCTACTACCAACTTCGCCGCCACCGATGCCGATGGCGACCAGCTTGTATATTCAATGACTACTCCTTTCAATGGCTACAGTAGCACTAGCAGCCCTAATCCTTTTAGTGCAGGAGCACCCAATACCTATGGTTTTCCTCCTCCTACTATCACTTGGCAGCCAGGTTATTCGGCTACCAATGCTATTCCGAGTAGTGTAGGCATGCCGCTGAGCATTGATAGCGATACTGGTATTTTGAGTGTCAATCCGAACCGAACAGGTTTGTTTGTGTTTGCTATTCGCTGCGAGGAGTTCAGAAATGGCACCAAAATCGGCGAAAGCAGACGTGAATTTCAGTTCTTGGTGCGTGAATGTAGAAGCAATACGCCTCCTGTGGTGAGTTTGCCTTTGCCCAATAACCCTTCACAAAACTATGTTCAGGGCGATACGCTCACCATTGACGCCTCTAATGACGCCAATTTATGCTTTAACTTCAAAATTACGGACTCTCCCAACGAAAATATAACCCGAATTACTGCGGTAAAAGTAAGTGGCAATTTTAATTTCCGCAATAATCCCTTCAAAGCAGGTAGCATACGCACCAACGCACAAGGCGAGGCTTTTGTAGAATTCTGTTGGATAAAATGTGTGTATAGCCGCAATCCGAATGATATTTTCGTGTTTGATGTTATTGTGCAAGATGATGCCTGTCCAGTTCCAGGTCGAGACACCTTGCGGGTAAAACTGAGGGTACTTCCCAAAAATAATGCTCTACCCATTTTGAGTATCTTGCAAGCCACTCCCAACGTAGATGTTTCTCAGAAAATTATCAATGCTCAAATAAGAGATTTAGTGGAAATTATTTTTCAAGGCACAGATGCCAACCAAGATGAACTAATTTTGGAAGCATTTATCAACGGCGATACCACTAATATTTTAGGCTTTACGTTGCAAGATAGCATTCGTAGAAATGGACTTTTGATTTCGGTATTTCGGTGGCATCCTGACTGCCGTACTATTACCAAAAACGGCGAAACACAAACTTATGACATTGAATTTATTTTGAGCGAAAAAAACAACGAATGTGATGCCAATTCTGCTAAAATATCCTTCAAACTTATTTTGGAAGATAAAACTGTGGATTTAAGTGGATTTTTACCTGCTAATATCTTTACGCCAAATGGTGATGGCATAAATG
>JANWZC010000318.1 GCA_025054975.1 Raineya sp. | reverse complement strand
AAACTTATCAAAAGTGAAGATTTTGAAAACCTCGCTAAACGTGAGCGTCTGCTTTTGATGAGAAAAAGAGATAAACTAGAAAAAGTTTTAGGGGGTATTTCAGATTTGAGAGGTTTGCCTGCGGCAATGTTTGTGGTAGATATTAAAAGAGAACATATCGCTGTAAAAGAAGCTAATCGTTTGGGGATTCCTATATTTGCCATTGTAGATACTAACTCTAACCCCAACGAAGTAGATTTCCCTATCCCTGGCAATGACGACGCCTACAAATCTATTGAAATCATTACCAAATACATAGGTGCCGCCATTGAAGAAGGACTTTTAGAACGTAAGAACGAAAAAGAAGAACAAAGACTCAAAGAAGAAGAAGAGAAAAAACGTGAGTTAGACGAAAACGAAAGCAATGAAGAATAATCCTAAAAACAGCGGTGAGCATAATTTTCACCGCTGTTTTTTTATTTTTGCAAGGAGTTTTTTATATTTGAATAAAAATCTGTTATGGGAATATCCGCTTCTATTTCTCAGCTTCGCCGTGAATACAAATTAGCATCTTTGGATATTCAAGATGTTCGCAAGAACCCCATAGAACAATTTGAAATCTGGTTCAGCGAAGCCCTGAAAGCCCAAATCTTAGAACCTAATGCTATGTTTTTGGCTACGGTTTCTGCCACTGGGCAACCTTCGGGCAGAGTAGTGCTTTTGAAAGGTATCATAGATGGAGGTTTTGTGTTTTACACAAATTACCAAAGTCGTAAAGCAGTAGAAATTGCTCAAAATCACTTGGTTGCACTTACCTTTTTTTGGGCAGAATTAGAGCGTCAGGTTCGTGTGGAGGGGAAAGCTTCTTTTTTGAGTGCAGAACAAAGCACTCAGTATTTTCTTTCACGCCCCCGCGAAAGTCAGTTAGGAGCTTGGGCTTCTCCCCAAAGCCAAGTCATTGAAAGCAGAAGTGTTTTAGAAAATCTTTTCGCCAAATACCAAAAAGAATTTGAAAATCAAGAAATTCCTCGTCCTACGCATTGGGGAGGTTATGTGGTTCAACCGCATTATGTAGAGTTTTGGCAAGGCAGAGAAAACCGCTTGCATGATAGAATCTGCTATGTTTTACAAGAAAATCAGACTTGGAAAATTCAAAGGTTAGCCCCTTGATATGCGTTTAATCCAGAAGCCTGTTCTATGCAACTATTACCTGACCTACCGCTGTAATGCCACTTGCAGTTTTTGCGATATTTGGGAAAA
>JANWZC010000317.1 GCA_025054975.1 Raineya sp. | reverse complement strand
GCAAAATAGTGAATATTTGGACAGATTAGCACGTAAAATAGGTTTCCGTAAGCCTATTAGCGAATATTTTAGTGTAAATCAGCTGAAAGAACTTGCTAAAAATCGCAGGCAAGGTTAGATATAAAATATGCAAATAATTTTGCACCCCTTTTTTGGGATTTAGTCTTGTTGTTGAGCGAGCCAAAGTATAGGCTCAACGACTCAAAAAAGGGGGTTATTGATAGCCTACCTCAACTATTAGTATAAGTTAGAGAGTTTTACTCTATCACCACCCCCATTTTACAGAATTTTTCAATGCGTTGTTCAATGCGTTTGTCGGGGTCAATTTTTTCTAACTTTTTGATATTTTCTAAAATTACCTTTTTGAGCGTGGCATACATTTTTTGCGGATTGGTATGAGCCCCTCCAAGTGGTTCTTCAATGATGCCATCAATAAGTTTGTGTTTGAGCATATCTTCGGCAGTGAGATTTAAGGCTTCTGCGGCTTGTTCTTTGTAGTCCCAACTACGCCACAAAATAGAACTGCAACTTTCAGGAGAAATCACCGAGTACCAAGTATTTTCCAACATCAAAACTTTATCTCCCACGGCTATGCCCAAGGCTCCTCCAGAAGCCCCCTCTCCAATAACAATGCAAATAACAGGTACTTTAAGCGTTATCATTTCTTTCAGATTGCGGGCTATAGCTTCTCCCTGCCCACGTTCTTCGGCTTCAATGCCTGGGAAAGCCCCTGGCGTATCAATAAATGTAACAATAGGTTTCTTAAATTTTTCAGCAAGTTTCATCAGGCGTAAGGCTTTGCGATAACCTTCGGGGTTCGGCATACCAAAATTTCTATACTGACGTTGTTTGGTATTTCTGCCTTTTTGTTGCCCAATGAACATAATAGTTTGCTCACCAATTCTGCCAAAACCACCAATCATGGCTTTATCATCACCTACGTTGCGGTCGCCGTGTAGCTCAATAAATTCTTCGCACATATTTTCAATATAATCCAGCGAGTAAGGGCGGTCGGGATGGCGAGAGAGTTGTACCCTTTGCCAACGTGTAAGATTCTGATAAGTCTCTTTTTTAAGATTGAGTAGTTGTTCTTCTACCGCTGCAATTGCTGCACTTAAATCTACCTTGCTATTTTCAGCAAGTTTTTTCATTTCAGCAATTTTTGCCTCTAATTCTGCAATGGGTTGTTCAAAATCTAACAATGCCATTTGTATTGTTGTTTATCTGTTTTATCCATTCCAAAATTTTCTGATGCTTTCAGCAACTTGGGCAAGTTCTTCCTGAGAAGCGGCTCGCTTGTTGGCAAA
>JANWZC010000316.1 GCA_025054975.1 Raineya sp. | reverse complement strand
ACCCAAAGTCCAGCCGTCAGAGGGATTGATTTTTTCAGCTTTTGAGAAAAATTCAATAGCTTTGGAGTAATCTTTCAGTTTCAAATAACACCAGCCTGTATTGCTCAAATTCCAAGCGTCTTGCGGGGTGAGTTCAATAACCCTATGATGATACTTCAAGGCTTCTTCGTAGTTTTCAAGGGAGGAATAACACCAACCAATATTTTTGAGTATCCAAGCATTGTTAGGTTTGAGTAAATCGGCTTTTCGGTAATATTCCAAAGATTTTCTAAAATCAGAAAGTTCGCGATAACAAAAAGCAATTTCTGTAAGTGTTTGAACGTGTTCAGGCTTGATAACTTCCGCCTTCAAATAAAATTCAAGGGCTTTTTCAAATTCATTTTCGTTGGCATAATAATCTGCAATTTCATAGGTAACTGCAAAATTTTTAGGCTTTCTATCATAAATTTCAAGGAGTTTGTCAATATCATTATTTTCAGCCGCCTTGACAATCTCCTCGTTTTCCCTACGATACTTAACTGCTTTGGCAAGTATTTTTTCAAAATTACTTTTAACTATGCCATATTTTTGTAGGAAGGGATAATCTGAAAGAGCATCTCTCAGGAAAGTTTCTTCATCAGGAGCAAGAACAACACTTTCATAATAAGTTTCTTGGGCTTTGTGTGTGTTTCCTTGTGCCAAATATAAGTGAGCAAGAAACAAGAAATTGATGCCATTATTGTTGAGGTCTAGAGCCTGTTCCAAATAAAATTGAGCCTTATCCAAATTTCCTAAAATAAAGTAAATCCAACCTAATTGTCGTGTAGTCCAGCTGTCGTTGGCATTGAGTTGATAGGCTTTTTGATAATAAATGAGTGCACTTTCATAGTCGTTGAGTTTTTGATAATCATAGCCAATATTTGCCAAATTCCAACTATCTTGTGGAGTAAGTTTTTCAGTTCTCAGATGCCAGTATAATGCTTTTTCATAATTACCTACTTTCCCATAACACCAACCCAAGTTTCCTGTATTCCAAGCGTCAAGAGGATTGAGGTGGTAGCATTTTTCGTGCCAGCCAATAGCCTCTTGATAATTTCCCAGCGAGGAATAACACCAAGCAATTTGACTGATATTCCAAGCGTCTTGGGGGGTTAATTCGTAGGCTTTCAAATGATATTTCAATGCTTCCTCAAAGTTTCGCATAGATGAATACACCCACCCTACATTACTCAAATTCCAAGCATCAGTGGGGTCTAATTCAGCTACTTTCAGATGATACGAAAGAGCATTTTCAAAATCGCCGAGTTGCCCATAACAATAACCTATTTTACCCAAATTCCAAGGATTAT
>JANWZC010000315.1 GCA_025054975.1 Raineya sp. | reverse complement strand
CCAAATTCCTGTTCCCACATTCAAGAGAGTGCGGTTAATGTTTTCTTCTATGATAGGGTCAGCGGTATAGCTATTTCCACTGAGCTGAGAAGAAGTGTATAACAGCTCACCTCCTCGAAAACTATACTGCGTAAAACCTGCTTGTAAGCCCAATGCTAAGGTGCCTTCTTTTGTAAAAATGCGATAAGCATATTGAGTGGAGAGTTCAAAACTTTGGGTTTTACCAATCTTGTCTATAGCAATCAATAAGCCCGTTCCTAAGCGATTTTGCCACAAAGGAGCATCTACATTGAGCGTAGCAGTAGTAGGAGAAGCCGCTATTCCTGCCCATTGCCTTCGATACAAAATGCCTATGTTCAATAATTCATTGCTCCCTGCATAGGCAGGATTGATGGCATTTGTATTGAAGACATACTGCGTATAAAGTGGGTCTTGTTGAGCAAATCCTAAAGAAATAGAGCAGGTAAGTATTAGCAAAAAATATTTCACAAGCTACGTTTTTTGCAAAAGTAATAATTTTTGTTTGTTCGAGCAATTTTTAGGTTCAAAGTTTGGCTTGTCGCAAAGTAGTTATGTAATCTGCTATAACAATAGGTTTAGGTAAATGTTCTACTTCTTCCCATGTGTGCCATTCTATGTTCAAAGGTAGTTCAATGCCTTCGACATGCTCTACATGAAAAAAACGAATGAAAATTGTTTGATGCGTAAGTTGATGCTTGAAAATTTCAGATTGAAAAAGAAAATTTCCTTGCTCAATAGTAAATTGCTTCAATTCTTCTATGCTATTTTTTTCTTGCAAATCAAAGTCATATAGATTTTGCCAAATATCTTTCGATAGACGTTTTTTCATGGCAATTTTATCGTCTTTGTGCCAAACGATGTAGGCAAAAAATCGCTTTTTCACTTGTACCTTGCTAATTTTTACAGGCAAATTGGTTTGCTCTTGATATGCAAAAGCGAAGCAATTTTCTTGTAATGGGCAAAACATACAGTTGGGCTTTTGAGGGGTACATTGTAAAGCCCCAAAATCCATAATTGCCTGATTGTACTCGCAAGCTTGCGTAGGCACAAGACTTTGGGCAAGCTTTCTGAACTCTTTTTCACCTTGCGAGCTATTGATATCCGTGTAAATGCCAAAATAACGAGCCAATACACGATACACATTACCGTCTAAAACTGCTACCCGCTCATTGAATGCAAAAGAAGCTATTGCCGCTGCTGTGTACTTGCCTATGCCTTTGAGTTTTAGCAGTTCTTGATAGGTTTGCGGAAACTTTCCTTCATGGTGCTTGCAAAGATAGCGAGCCGTAGCAAGCATATTTTTAGCTCGGTTGTAGTAGCCCAGACCTTGCCAAAGTCGGAAAACTTC
>JANWZC010000314.1 GCA_025054975.1 Raineya sp. | reverse complement strand
AGCCCGCAGTTGCTTTGGTTACAGCTTCCTGCATATCTATAACCATTTGCTTAATCATTTTGACAGGGTCTTCTGCCTTGTCAAGCAAATCATTGATGTTGGCTCTGATAATATCGCCAATTCTACCAAAAATTCCCATAACTTTACCTTTTTAAGTTGATGAATTTTACTTGCGAAATATTAGTATTTTCTATAAAGAAATCAAGTTTTCGCAAAATTTTTTTGTAAAAATTTGATAAAAATACCCTACAAACCAATGAAAAAGTCTTTTGAATTGATATGCTATTTTTTGATGTATTTTTTCTCATCTTTGTTGTAAAAGAAACTTAAATCTTTGTGCTTTTCAAAAAACTTACGCATATCAGCGGGATTAGTAAATTTTTCATCAATGTTGTCGGTAACCTCAAAAAGTGTAAATTCTTTCTTGTCTGCCGAAAGGTCTAACCTATGAAAGTAATATTTATTATCATCAGGGTTTTTGAGATTGAGAAAATTAACATTGCCAATTCTGGTAAAATGTCCTGTATAGTTAGTTTGCTTGTATTTCTTTTCATTAACGTTGTAATCATTCTTTTCAAAATTGTAGGTTTTATCATCCAATTTACTAATAACATAGAAGGGAGGGGTATCTGCGTTCAAACTTACTTGTTCAGTCCATTTGCCGAGCAGAGCATTATCTACTTTGTCTTTGGGTTCGTCCAAAGGAAAATCAGCAGAATAAGGACAGGCTGTAAAAAGAAACAAAACAGCCAAAACTACGAGAGAAAACCATGTTTTTTTCATACAAAATAAAGGTTTAGTTTTTTCAAAGTTATGATATTCCCCCGATAAAACTAACTCAAAATACATCAAAGAATAAAAAAACTTAATGAAATGCAGTTTTTTGTTTATGAATTGCCTTTACGATAGTCGGCAAGAAATTTCTCCAGACCTATGTCGGTAAGTGGGTGTTTGAGCAAACCTGTAATCACGTTCAAAGGGCAAGTAGCTACATCAACTCCTATTTCGGCACATTGTACCAAGTGCATTACATGTCTGATAGATGCAGCAAGCACTTGGGTATCAAAGCCATAATTATTGTAAATCTGCACAATTTGCTCAATGAGTTGTAAGCCGTCTGTGGCAACATCATCTAATCGCCCAATGAAAGGTGAAACATACGTAGCTCCTGCTTTAGCGGCTAAAAGTGCTTGCCCCGCAGAAAAAACTAAGGTGCAATTAGTTTTGATGCCTTTTTGCGAAAAATACTTAATTGCCTTTACGCCATCTTTTATCATAGGTACTTTCACAACAATATTTTTGTGCAGTGAGGCAAGTTCCTCACCTTCACGGATAATTCCTTCATAATCCGTAGCAACCACTTCGGCACTCACG
>JANWZC010000313.1 GCA_025054975.1 Raineya sp. | reverse complement strand
GAGCGAAAAAAAGCTGAACAGGAACGAGTGAGAGCTGAACAAGAACGAATGAGAGCCGAGCAAGAACGAATGAGAGCCGAGCAGGAACGTCAAAGAGCTGAAAAATTAGAACAGGAGAAAGAAAGAGCAGAGTTGGCAAAAATTGAGAGTATTCGTTTGATGTTGGAGATGGGCGTACCTTTGGAAAAGATATATGAGCGTTTGAAAGTAGATGAAGGGTTTTTGAAGCGAAATAACTTGATATGATTATGCAGATACTCAACTCTTTGTATGATGTAGTGTTCAAGTATTTAATGGAGGACAACAAGGTTTCAAATTGCTGCTATCGGCACTTTTGAGGCAAGAATTTTAGAGTAGGTGTTTTTACCCCCAAGATATGCATTGTAACAGGTGAGTAGAAAATTATTACTATAAAAGTACAAAAAAGTAAGCTAACTTAGTGATGTGTTGTGTTTTAGGATGTATTTATGCAGTCAATATGCGAGGTGAGAATATTTTTACGGAATACAGATGATATAGATAGGCAAATGTATCTACGTATGTACCAATCAATTACCATTCGCCTACGCTAATATTTTGGTAGGTAGTGGCTCCGAGTTGATGTTTTTCGGCAAGTATTTCCATGATACCGTCTTTCAAGCCCAATCCTGGCACTAAAATTTCCTTGATTTTTGCCCATTTCATCACCGAAAGATACACATTAGAGGCAGGTGTAATAACATCTGCACGGTCGGGGTTTAGTTCCCATTCATTGACAAGCTCTTCAATGGTGAATTTGGAAAGTTTTTGAACAACATCTTCAATTTCCTTGATGGTCAGGGATTTGGATTTCTTTTTGGCAAGTTCCCAAATTTTATTGATGTTACCTCCAATGCCTACGGCTGTAATTTTAGGCACTACATCACGGACGTTTTTTTCTACCCAAAATTGCATAGCTTGCCATTCGGCTGGCGAAACGGCTTTTTCCAAAAGCCTTACCGAACCCACAGGAAAAGATTTACTTGCCAGCACCTTTTTTTCGGCAAAAAGCGTAATTTCAGTGCTTCCACCACCAACATCTATATGAAGATAGTTTTTATCATCTAAAACTCGCAATAAACCTTTATTAACAATTTCGCTTTCTTCGTCTCCTGAAATAATCTGCAAATAAACTCCTAATTCACTTCTAACTTTTTCGGCAATTTCTGCACCATTGCGAGCCTCACGCATTGCCGAAGTTGCCAACGCCAAGTAGTCATCAACGTGGTGCAATTCCATTAAAATTTTGTAGGCTTGCAAAAGTTTGAGAATATCTTTTTCTTTGGTAGGGCTAATTTCTCCGTTTTTGAACACTTCTAAACCCAAACGCAAAGGAAAACGTACATATTCTACCTTCTTGAATGAAATACTATCTGTGT
>JANWZC010000312.1 GCA_025054975.1 Raineya sp. | reverse complement strand
AAAGGCTCGTCAAAGACGCAAAGAAACTTTAATTTCGCTCAACGAAGCCAAACGCAAAGCCGAAAAAGAAAAACTTGAAAAAGAACGTAAAGAATTAGAAGAGCAAACCAGTAATTTAGAAGACGAAGAAATCAAAGCTGAAGAGAAAAAAGAAGGCGAAAACGAAGAAAGTGCCGAAAGCAAACCCAAAGTAAAACCTGTGGAGCAATACAAAAACATCAAGGATTTGTATAAGAAAAATGCCATTCAAATTCTTTTAGATTTAATCAAACTCAATTCCTAACCTTAACCCAAACCTTTATGAAACGGATTTTTATTTTCTTGCTTGCAATCGCAGTTTTTGCCAACACTGAAGCAGTTTTTGCACAGAAGAAAAAGAAAAAAAGAAAGAACGAAACTGAAAATACTGCTTCGCAAGGCGAAAAGATACTTTTACGCTACAACTTACTCAAAGGTAGTACCTACACGCAAAGTATAGGCATGGATATGAATATTGAAGTAATGGGTATGCAAATTCCACAAAAACAAGATATGAGTTTGAAAGTGGTAGTTACTGATGTAGCCAGCAATGGAAATCAAAATCATGAAGCTACTTACGAAAAAATTTACATGAAGCAAACTTCCCCTATGGGAGAAATGGAATTTGACTCTGAAAACCCTGCCAAACAACCTGCCGAATTTGAGCAGATTAAACAACTTAAAGGTTCAAAGTTTACTATGATAATTTCTCCACGTGGAAAGGTTTTAGAAACAAAATCAGATAGAAAAATGACCGAATCACCTACCCAAAACAACAATATTGAATACCCCGAAAATCCCGTGGGTGTAGGTGATAGTTGGACAAGTGAAACTTCGGCTAAAACAGAAGCAGGCGAAATGAAATCCAAAAATTCTTATAAAATTATTTCTTTAAGTAATGGAATAGCAGAGGTTCAAATCAATGGTAAAATACTCATTGATAACAAAGAGCAAGGTGAAATATCAGGAACAAGTAAAATTGATATTAAAACAGGTCTGACTATTGAAAGCAACTTGAAACAAAAACTTACCATGCAAACGCAAGGTATGGATATGAAAATGGACAATGCTATCAAAGTAATTACAAAAATGTAAGAAAATGGATATTCAAGTACAAGAACTTTACGAAAGGCTGAACAAAGGCGAAAACCTGCTTATTTTAGATGTTCGTGAGCAATGGGAATATGATGAAGAGAATCTCAACGGCAAACTTATTCCTTTGGGAGAATTGCCCCACCGCCTTGCAGAAATTGAAGATTGGAAAGATAAGGAAGTAATTGTGCATTGCCGTTCGGGAGGGAGAAGTGAAAATGCTAAAAAATTCTTGCAAAGCAAAGGTTTTCAAAATGTCCGAAACTTACTCGGAGGTATTAGTAAATATTTGGAAATCTACGGATAACGAAATTTACAATGAATTACAGC
>JANWZC010000311.1 GCA_025054975.1 Raineya sp. | reverse complement strand
TCAAAAGTGTAAGTCTTAACTTCTGTGAGCATATCATTCAAAATTTACATCTTTATACACTTCTTGTAAAGGTAATTTCACCTCAAAATACGATAACTCCACCACCTCACTTAACCCTTCATAAATCTTTTCTTCCCAAGTTTTTTCACCTTTGCGAGTATAAACCACAACTTTGGGTTCATCTTGCCAAACTATCAAGTACGTCTGCAAACTCCCTATCGCTTGATACTCCAACACCTTCTCCCCTAAATCAATATGCTTGGTACTCTTGGATAACACCTCTACCAACATCACAGGATTGATAACTTGATGATATTGGTTGCGTTGTTCTCTATTCTTATCCACAACTACTAAATCAGGCTCACGAAAACCTTGTTCTGTATCATTTTTGAAAATAGCTGTTCTTTGAGAATAAACAATATAGCCCTTTGAATAAAGGATTTGCATTAAGAGAAATTGTAAAGTTGTTGTAAGTCGGTCGTGAAACTGCGTGGGCATAGCTTGAAAGAAAGGTAAATCTTGAAGGTTGAAATTGTCGGAAAGTACAAAATCAATGATATGTTCTTCAACGGGCTTGCCTGCAAATTTATCCCAAATTTGCCCTTCGGAAAACTCAAAGCCCCCACACTCGCTCAAACGCTCATAAAACTTCAAAAAGTCATTAAAAGTGTAAGTTTTAACTTCTGTAAGCATAGTTCTTTTAAGATTGATTAGGAAAAATCATTTGCAAATCCACCTCAAAACCCTGCAAAAGTTTAGATTGTACTTTGCCTTGCTCTACCGCAAATTGATGTAATACATATTTGCCGTTTTGCAAAGTAAAAATTTCAATCACTCGGTTGGCTGGCTCTACTATCCAATATTCCTGAACTCCAAATTTCTCGTAAAGGTCTTTCTTCTCTACACTATCTCGGTAAAACGTAGATGGTGAAATAATCTCCACAACTAAATCAGGTACCCCCTCTAAACCACGTTTCGTAAGGTTTTTCAAATTCTCACTATCAATAAAAATAATATCAGGCTGTACTACATTGTTAATGTCTAAAATTACATCAAAAGGGGCATAGTAGATTTTACCCAAATTATTTTGCCTGACAAATAACAAAAGATAAAACCCTAAATCTCTTGAAATATCTTGATGTTCAGGATTGGGGGCTGGTGGCATAAACAATTCATTTTTAATGATTTCACAGCGAGTTTCTGCTGGAAATTCGCTCAAAAGGTCTGCATAAGTATAAGTTTTCTGCAAAACTTCCATAACTCAAATTTTGCTCGGGAAAATCATTTGTAAATCTACCTCAAAACCTTGTAAAAGTTTAGATTGTACTTTGCCTTGCTCTGCCGCAAATTGATGTAATACATATTTGCCGTCTTGCAGAGTAAAAATTTCAATCACTCGGTTGGCAGGCTCTACTATCCAATATTCCTGAACACCAAATTTCTCGTAAAGGTCTT
>JANWZC010000310.1 GCA_025054975.1 Raineya sp. | reverse complement strand
TAAATTCTCATTGTCTATTTCGCAAAATATTCATCATACATTTTAGACCACAACCAATTTTATGCCGTTTTAACTTCCTGTGCGAAAATTTTATCTTTCACCACCACCACTGCCCACAGATGTAACATTTCTTTGCTTTGCAGATTTTCATCTTTCTGATAATACCCCAACACCTGATTTTTTGCCTCTTGCAAGGTCTCTGAAAGCAAATGTTCTTCTTCTTTTTTCAAATATTTCAACTCTATCAAAAACTCGTGATGTTTGAAAGGATTATTAGGACGAACCAAGAGTCGCAAATCCATATATCCACCCCCCCTGATTTCTTGCTCACTGCGGACATCAAAAATATTTGATTGAACCAAATACGCCATTATCGCCATTTTCACCTGCTTTTCGTCAAAACGAATAAAATCTCGGTTAGATAAACTTTGCAGTAATTTCTCTATCAAACTAAAAAATTTTGAAATATTTCCATTCAAAGCCATTTCTCGAACAGCCTGTCGAACTACATCTTCGTCCTCACCCAACTGCGACCATTCTTGCAAAAGTTGTGCATAATATTGCCAATATAACTCCTCAATTACTTTGTTAGGTATCTTGAACAATATTGACTCTGAAAAATCGGCTGAATGAATAGTCAAATTGCCCAAATAGAACAAAAAGTTGATAAACTCTTTTTTTCCAAAAGGCTTTTCAAAACTGAACTGATAAATCAGTTCGCTGTTTATGACTCCATTTTCTAAAACTTCTTGCAAGACTTGAATATTCGCTTGCCAATTAGCCACTTGGAACATTGCTTTCAGTTTCCCATAATCAGGCATAATGTTAGGGTCTAACATTTGAAGAGGATACCTTTGTTCATCTTTGAAGTGTTTGAGAAAATACAATACCATATCCGAATTGTAGATACTTTCCTGGCTGAATGGATGAAACTTGTAACCATTGTAGTAATCTCGTAAATCTTGCATAATTTTGTTGGTATGAGTGGCATTTTGCAAAATCATTTCCAAAAGGTTTCTGACTTCTTGCTCTGAAAAGCCCATCATTGCTTCAAATAGCCTCTCGTGCGTCAGATGTGTAACAATATTAAACCCACTCGTCAAGCTATCCAACGTAATTGGTGAAACCCCTGTAATGAAAAACCTATCTACAATACCTTGCTGGGTCGCATTCTTGATGACTTCATAAAACTTGCGTACATAGCCGTTTTGCGAAACCGTCTGCTTGAACTCTTCTATATTCCTCACTAAAATTTCATTCGTAAAATGGTCGTATTCGTCTATAAGAACATAGATAGGAACATTTTCCCTGCTGACATACTCCTCAAAAAGGCAATCCAAAACCTTTTCCGCTCGCTTTTCTGATAAAATCAACTCTCGGCTTCCTTCATCAAAAAGATGATACTTATTGCAAAAACTTCTTATCTGATTCCTAACTCTACTATCAAAACCGCTTCTGCTACTTTCCCAAGTTTCTGTATCAATCCCACTGAAATTA
>JANWZC010000030.1 GCA_025054975.1 Raineya sp. | reverse complement strand
AAAAGCAATGCCGCCACACTGGAATCCACGCCTCCTGAAAGTCCTAAAACCACTTTATCTGAACCCAATTGCTTTTGCAAAGCCTCAATACTGCTTTGAATGAAGGAGGTGGGTGTCCAAGTAGGTTGGCACTGACAAATTTCCAAAACAAAATTTTGTAAAATTTGCCTGCCTTCCAAAGAATGCGTAACTTCGGGGTGAAATTGTATGCCAAAAGTGGCTTCATTTTGCACTTGAAAAGCCGCAATGAGTATGTTTTCGGTGCGAGCAATAACGTTAAAATTAGCAGGAACATTCGTAATGGTATCACCATGACTCATCCACACTTGTGAATGTGATGAAATATGATGAAAAAGTGGATTGTGTGCATCAAATTCGGCAAGATTAGCTCTGCCGTACTCGCGTGTAGCAGAAGGTTCTACATTTCCTCCTGCTTTTTGGGCAAGCAGTTGAGCACCGTAACAAATTCCTAGAATAGGCACTTTGCCACGAATTGCCTGTAAATCTATTTCGGGGGCATTTGGGTCTCTGACTGAACAAGGACTGCCTGAAAGAATAATGCCCTTGATATCTGTTGTAAGGTTGGGCAAACGGTGAAAAGGATAAATTTCACAAAAAACATTCAATTCACGTACTCTGCGGGCAATAAGTTGCGTGTATTGCGAGCCAAAATCTAAAATAATGATTTTATCCATTGTATCTTTGAATTAGACGGCAAAGATACAAGAAAAAATCTGAAATTCATTTTTCTTTGGCTTGAACCACTAATCAAAGAATTTTCAAATAATTTTGCTCAAAGTTTTTGATTTTTAGTAATTTTGCAAAAAACAGAAATGTTTAGCTTCTTTACGCGTAAAAAAGAATTTTCTACAACCAGCATTTTCAGTTTCCTACAAGTAGATTTACATTCACATTTGCTTGCAGGTATTGATGATGGCGTTCAGACGGAAAGTCAAGCACTTGAAATTATTGAGTTATTTCAGCAGTATGGTTATCGGAAAATTATTACTACACCGCATATCTTGTGGGATTTTTACAAAAACACCCCCGAAATTATTCGCACCAAACTTGAAAAATTACGTTTCTTTTTGCAAGAAAATCAAATTGATTTACCCGTAGAAGCCGCTGCCGAGTACTACGTTGATGAACATTTCTTGCAGATGCTTCAAAATCATGAAAATTTGCTCTGCTTCGGTGAAAAAAAATACTTACTCTTTGAAACAGGTTTCTTGAATTATCCTGCTTTTTGGGAAGAGGCTATCTTTTTAATAAAAGCCAATGGCTACCAACCTGTTTTGGCACACCCCGAACGATACGTTTATGTACAAAACGATTTTAATTTTTTAGAAAAAGTCTTAGAACTTGGTGTGCTTTTGCAGGTAAATATGCTTTCTTTGATAGGCTATTATTCTTTGGAAGCTAAAAAAACTGCGGAAAAAATCATTGATGCCAATTTAGCTCACTTTCTAGCGACAGATTGCCACCACATTCGTCAAGCCAAAACCTTGCAAAACCTTGTGCAAAGTCCTTTTTTCAGAAAAGTACAAAATTACAAGTGGCTTAATCAAAGTTTGTAATTGGGAATTAATTTACTACGTTGTAACTAATTTATCGGATACAAGTAATAAAACTCTTACACTAACTCAGAGCTATAAAGTTATCTTTTTGAAAATCAGTATTTTGTTAAAAATTTTAGTTTTTTCTTAAATTTTACAATCCAATAATTTTTGGATTAGCCTCTTAAAATCAAACAAGCCACGATACAATAACTTATCGAATAGTAACATACCATTTGAAAATCTCTGCGACCAAAAGCGTACTAACAGCTTGAACCCCTACAATCACCCACGAAGGTGTAAGATATTCCCAAATTCTTTCCGTACGGGCATATAATCTGAAATGAGCAAACGACCACCAGCAACGCCATTCTTCCGCACAAGGCTTGCAACCATAACAATAACGAGTGTCGTAGTCAAAAAAAATTTTGAGCCAAAAATAAGTGGGTATCAACACTAAAATGGTAGCAATTATTACCCAATTATTGCGTTGCTTAGCTCTTTCAGAGGCTTTGGAGGCAGAAAGCAAATCACTAGGAACTACGCTATGTCTTACAATCCATACTCCTGCAAGGGTAGCTAAACTCGCACTGATATAAAAAAGATGTTCAAAAGTCCAAGATTTTTGGAGTAACTTTTTCTCCATTGCCCAAGGCGTAAGCCAAGTAATATTTGCCCAACTTGCTAGCAAATTGCAAATCATAAAAATTACCAAAAATAAAATCAAGCGAGCAAACCACCTTTTGCGAAGCGTAGGTGCAATCAACTCCTCGTAGAAATCTTTGCCAAAGCCCCATACACTTTGCCATGCTTCATAGAGTTTGTACCAAAGTTGTTTTGTGAAGCCAAATTTGGGCAAATCAGTCAGTTCGTACCGCCTGCGACCTTGCAAAGTATGTTCAGACTTGAAAAAAATTTCACGTTTTCCCGAAGTTACCCAAATATAAGGAGCATACAAATGATTGTCATACGAAAAAGCCTGTTCAACAGCTTCCTCAAAAGTGCTTTCACCGATACTACTTTTTTTACATTCTACAATACAAAAAGGTTTTTGTTTTTCGTCCAAAATCAGAATATCCACACGTTTGTAGCTTGAACCCATTTTTACGGGATACTCAAAAACGACTCTTTCCGCAGGATAGCGATAATAACATAATATTTTGGCATAAATCTCGGCTCTTACTTGCTCTTCGGGAGTAAGAGGGAAATTTGCATTTTGTGTGGTGTAAAAAACTTCGTGATTGTAAAAGCGTACTAAGCCTTCTTGTTGTGCTTGCGAAAGATAGTTCCTCATGAATTTCCAACTTGCGTAGATTGCGATGCCAAGATAAGTATGTTTTCGCAAAGTTTTTCAATTTCTTGATAAGTATTGAATGCATGTAAGCAAATTCGGATAATCTCTTCACCTGCTTTCACCGTAGGAGAAAGCACAGGACGCACATCAAAACCTACTTCTTGAAGTTTTTGGGCAAAAAGTTTAGTTCTTTCGTTGCCCCCGATTTTAAGAATTTGAATAGGCGTGTAACTTTCTTTCAAGACGATTTCAGAATGAGATAAATTTTGCATTTTTTCTCTGAAAAAAGCCACTTTTTTATGCAGATTTTCTTGCAAATGAGGATTTTGGGTAATGTATTCAAAGGCTTTGCGTATATGTACGTAGCTGTGCAGGGGCAAGGCAGTGGTATAAATGAAGGCTCTTGCAAAATTGATAAGATACTCAATAAGAATTTTTGAACCTGCCACGCAAGCTCCGTGTCCGCCGATGGCTTTGCCAAAAGTATAAATTCTTGCAAAAATCTCTTTATGCAAATTCTGACTTATACAATAACCTTCACCTTTTGAGCCATAAATGCCCGTACTATGAGCTTCATCAACTATCAAATAGGCTTCATACTGCTTACAGAGAGCAACGAGTTCGTGTAGTGGGGCTATGTCGCCGTCCATAGAATAAACGCTTTCCACTACCACAAAGATATTTCCTTGTTTTTCTTGGGCTTTTTGGATTTTTTTCTCCAAATCTTGCAAGTCATTGTGGCGGAAATAATAGCTTTGAGCAAAACTCAAGGCTTTGCCTTCTCGCAAACTTGCGTGCAAAAGTTCATCGCAAAGGATGGTGTCGTTTTTTTGAGGAATAGTTGCCAAAATAGCCGTATTAAGTTGATACCCTGAATTAAATAGCAAACAAGCCTCTGCTTGAAAAATCTGAGCTAAAAAAGCCTCTAATTCCAAAACATAAGGGTGCGTACCTGAAAGCAATCGTGAGCCTGTTGCCCCCAGATGGGGTTGGGGTAAAGTTTTCAATTCATTTTCTATGTTTGCTTGCAGAGTAATATTGCGGGCAAGTCCCAAGTAGTCGTTAGAGGAGAAATCAATTAGGGAACTTTGGGGCTTTAATACCCGAAAATTCCCTTCTATTTGTCTTTTTTGCAATTTTTCTTGTAGTTCTGCTAAAAGTTTTGACATAGTGGCTACATACTTTCGGCAACTACTTCTTGCACTTGGGGAATCATTCGTTTGAGCAAATTTTCAATACCTGATTTCAGCGTAATCATAGACGAAGGACAACCACTGCAAGAACCTTTGAGCGTAAGCACCACTTTGCCTGTAGTTTCTTCAAAACTACGAAAATGAATAGCACCGCCATCGGTTTCTACGGCTGGTCTGACGTATTCCTCCAATATTTTTTTGATTTGTTTTACAATTTCGCTATCATTTTCAGTGGCTTGCAAATTGTTGTTTTCTTGCAAAAGTTCCACACTAAAAATAGGTTTTTCCTGCTCTAAATAATTTTGAATATGTAATTTTACATCACGAGCTATTTCTAACCAATCGTAACCTTCCTTTTTGGTAACGGTTATGAAATTGTTCATTATGAAAACTCTTTCTACAAAGGGGAATGTATCAAAGAGTTCAGCAGCAAGAGGAGATTTTTCTGCGGCTTCTCGGCTTGGAAAGTCAAAACTTTCATTTTCAGGCGTAAGCATATAATTGATAACAAATTTGAGCGAAGCAGGATTAGGACTTGCCTCTGTATAAACATTAAGATATTTTTTGGGTTTTGCAATCTGTTCCATACTCTTTGAGTTTAATGTTTGCAATTTGAAAATCAAATACTCTTGTACTTATAACTTGTTAGTCTGCACTCAATAACAACCATTTTCAGAGCTGTTATGTTCATTTTGGTTGAATTTTTTAGCAAAATTTCGCTAATTTTTTTTGGTTTTTTACAAAAAATAAGTAAAATGCGGTGAAGTATTGTGTATCACATTAAATTTGAAAAGTTATGAATTTCATTCCTAGTATGCTATTAAAGCAACTCTACACAAGAGGCAGTCTGCGTAATGCCAGTGATGGAGTTGTATTTTCGGTAAAAAATCGGTTGAGCGATGCTAAACTTGTTGCCTTGAAAAAGGTAGAAATTGGAGACAGAAACATTCCTTTGAAAGATGTTTTTGTAGATTTGGGAGACAATCATATCCTTGCCGCCGAACAGATTTCTGAAAGCAACCCTATTGAGTTTCCTCTGCGTAGAGCTATCAATGTGATTACCAAGCAACCTCCTTTGCCCGAAGGAAAATACAAAGTTAGAATTGAGTTTAAGGCAAGTCCTTTTGGAAATTTGGAAATTAAAGTAGAAGATTCTATTGCCAAAGAAGATACTACCATTGCTAAAATACCAAGAAGTGATTCAGATGATTATTCCGAAGAGATTATCAAAGAAAGACATAAGTTTATCAACGAGTTTGTCAAGAAAAATGTAAATCCTGATTTTGAAGGTGTCAATCATATCACCAAATATTCCTTTGACCCTCACATCACCAAAGGTAACTGCGAGCATTTTGTAGGAGTAGCCCAAGTGCCTATGGGCATCGCAGGACCGCTCAAAATCAATGGTGAACATGCCAAAGGCGAGTTTCTGATTCCCTTAGCAACTGCCGAAGGAACTCTTGTGGCTTCTTACAATCGTGGTATGAAGGTGCTTAATATGAGTGGAGGCGTAACTTGCACTGTCATTGGCGATGCCATGCAACGAGCCCCTGTGTTTGTATTTGAAAATGCCCGTGAAGCACGCGAATTTGATAAATGGGTACAAGAAAACTTTAAGAAAATTGCCGAAGAGGCAGAAGCCACGTCCAGTGTAGCTAAATTGCAATACATTGATACTTATCTTTCAAATAAATTTGCTTATCTACGTTTCAACTTTTCCACAGGAGACGCCGCAGGACAAAATATGGTAGGACGTGCCACTTTTGCCGCTTGTAGTTGGATTTTAGATGCTTATCCACAAGGGAAAATTAAGAATTTTTATTTAGAGTCTAATTTTGCTACCGACAAAAAAGCCTCCCAAATTAACGTCATGCGTACGCGTGGCAAACGTGTGGTAGCCGAATGTACAATAAAGCGTGAGGTGCTTACGCAAGTGATGCGTGTTGAGCCTGAACAATTAGTTTATCATTATCATGTTGCTAATGTAGGGGCAATTCTTTCAGGAGCAAATAACAACGGCTTACATTCTGCTAATGGTATTACGGCAATGTTCATAGCCACAGGACAAGATGTAGCTAATGTTTCCGAGTCTTCTGCGGGTATTATGTACTCCGAACTTACGCCCGAAGGCGATTTGTATATGAATATTACTATTCCTTCGCTCATTGTGGCTACTCACGGAGGAGGCATTAAACTTGCAACGCAAAATGAATGTTTGCGTATGTTAGGTTGTGTAGGACGTGGTTCGGTAAATAAACTTGCCGAAATCATTGCAGGAGTGGTACTTGCAGGTGAGATTTCACTGGCTTCGGCAATTTCCTCTTCCGATTGGGTTTCCAGCCACGAGCAGTATGGTAGAAATAGGTAATCTGTGTGTCAGTAATGGCATAGAAATACCTCAGGTCTAAAACGATTTTAGTACCAGTGGGTATTAAAATGAAAAAAACTTGATTTCTGCTCCTCTTTTAGCGTTTCGGTTTTATTACCCGAACACCACTGAAACTCATTAAAAGAGGAGCATAATAATTTTTCGCAAAGATTGCTTTTCTTTTAGCAAAACACTAAAAACTCACAAAAATACCTGGTCCTATCAGGAAAAACCACGCTTTGGCACTGAGAAAATAGCCCATACCTGCAAAAAGCGGAAAAGAAAGTTTCACATCTCGCCGAGCAGGATATAAACTACCTAATAGCACTACACCTATATCTCGGTTGGTAGCATTCGGATTGAAATTAAAAGCATTATTAGCAAGTATTCCAATACCTACTTTATAAGGTTGCAAGCGATTGATTTTATTAGGGGTGTAAAAACTCAACTGCTGAATAATTGCCAAACTAATCCCTCCAAAAGGACTGAAATTGGGCTGGTCAGCACGTTTAATAAGTAATCCTCCTGGGAAAGTTACTTCTGTATCAAAACGCATTTTTCTTTGCAAAATGATTTCAATTTTCTTACTAAAACCATCTCCGCCGTATTTTTCTTTATCGTGGCTGATAGTAATTTCAATTCTGCTCCAACCATCAAGGTCAAAGGTCTTTCTACCAAGTATTTTGTTGAGACTGATAGGTTCTTTGTTACATTGCTTATCGCTGTAAAAAGAAAAACGAGGCGAATTCTCCGAAGGGCAAACCATAATATTAGGAATACGCTTCAAATCCACCAAATCGCCTTTTGCATTGAAAATAGTAACATCAATGCTTACAAACTGCCTACCAAAAAGTTTATTTTCATCAATCTTATCATAATCAAAGGAAACTTCAATATCTTTGATAGTGAAAGGATATAAAATTGTTTGTGGTAATTCCGTAAGCACTTGCCTACCTGCACCATAATTGATTCTTACGAAATTGAGTTGATGTGGTCGTTGATATTCGCTTACAGGAATGGTACGTCCTACTTTTTCATTGCGATTAAAAATTTCTACTTCTTTTTTGCTAATATTGAGCGGTACTTGCAATCTGAAAGTTTGAACATTTTCGGTACGAATGAGCGAGTCAGAAGCGATAGAATTTAAGCCATCAAAACGGAAACGAGCTTTGTGCAGGGCAAGTCCTTCAATACGAACATCAACAACTTCGCCCGGATAAAAAACATTTTCACGGCGATTACCTTCATGGAAAATGATGATGTTGTTGATAATGGTTTTGGGTGTTACGTTGAAGTTTGTAATGCAAACAGGCTCATCTCCATTCTTGATGTACAAATAGCTTTCTGAAATTCTGTGTTGCCCATAAGGACGCAGAACACACAAAATTTTACCATTGCTCAACAGACTTTTGGTAAAAATTTCAGCTACTAACATACCACCTGGCTTTTCCTGATTTTCAATGCGATAGGTTTTACCTATGCTCAAGAAACGATTGTAGTCTAATTGTACCTCAACTCCTTCTTTTTGCGTAGCTTCTTCAATAGTAATTTCTCGCACATCTACATTCACAAAAGCCAAACGACTCCCTTTTACAAGAAATTTGTACTTTATAGGTGGTAGCTGATAATTTACTCGTCCTTTTTCGTCAATATATGGAACAAACGTACTCAAATCCAAGCTAAAATCAATCTCTCCTATTTTAGAAGGCAATACATACAAACGAAGTTGTTTATTAACAAGTTCAGTACGATAATCTATGTCTTTGCCTGTGGTAGGAATAGGATTAGTTCGGATATTTTCGGGATTATTGCAGATAAGTTCAAAAACACGTTCCTCTCCTACGTAAAGTTCATCATCTTTGGGAGCAAAAGCCACTTTGGTATTGAAATAAGGAAACAAGCGAACTTCGCAAGAAACTTCCTTCAAAGGTATTTGATGAACTACTAAGTTAAAAACAGGAAATTGTGTTTGAGTAAGGTTGTTGAATTTCACTTTGAAACGAAAATAATCTTGGCTGCGAAATACAGAATCCACTAATTGAAAATCTTGCGAGTAGGCAAGGTCAATTTTTTGGATATTTTCCATGCTTTGCGGATACAAACGTACCTCACAAGTAGGACTTTCAGAGAAATACTCAAAAGCCAAATACTTTTCTCCCTTAAAATTGATAGTATTTTTGCTTTGCGTGAAACGTAAAGTATCAATGAGCAGAGCTACTTCCTTGAAACAATGTTGAGCATAAGTTGATGAACAGAAAAAAATAAAATAAAAAAAGAATAGCCTGTATTTGTTCATTACGATTATTTTTTGAGGGCAATTTACACACATTCTACTAAACTCACCGAGCTAACGTAAGAAAAAACAAAAAATTTCACCGCCAAATTTGTAAGTTGCAGAAAAAATCTTTGGTAAAAATCGTAAAAGATAACTATCAATCTTGTTTAGGTTCTTGCTCGGGAGTTTTGTCTTTGCTGGCTTTCTGCATTTGTTTGAGTTCTTTGGCTCGTGAAGGAGCATTCAAAGGCAAGGGATTTGCCGTAGGAGTGCCTGTAATTATTCTTTTTACAGGTTTGCCTCCTACCCAGATATCCCCCCGATTAGGATAAAGTATTTCTCCTTTGCCACTACTTACCACAGCACCCTGTTTTTCGCTAGGATTGTAACGAGGTGATTTTTCAGGATATTTTTGGTAACGTGGCATATCCTTTTTCCACATAAACTTACCTTTTCGCAAGCGGCGTACATCATAAGGTTTAGAGTGATACTTTTGTAGTTGTCTGTTGGTTAGTTTAGACTTTCGCAAAGAATAAGGTATTTTCAATGCCCCTAACGAGGTAGCCATACGATGAGAACGCTGCTGACGCACTTTTTTCCAATTCACATAACGTACCGTACCGCTATAACTTTGCATTCTGCGGGTATTGTGAATGATTGCCCTATGACGTTGAGCCAAAAAGCCATATCTGATAACATCGCCTGTGAATTCATCATAACCTCTCCGATACTTGTGAGGACGAAATTTGTAATTGGAAACAAATTTATCATAACCCCTCCGATACTCATGAAAACGAAACTTGTAATTAGAAATAAATTTATCGTATCCTGATTTTTTCTGAGTAGGCAAAAAAGCATAACTGGAAATGAACTTATCATAACCTCGTCTATATTGATGAGGCAAGAATTTAGTTTTTGACTTAAAAGTAGAAAAACCTGTTTGAAATCTATGAGGTAAAAATTTGTAATTGGACTTGAAATTTGCAAAGCCTTTTTTAAGTTCTCTTGGGAATAGGGGGTCTGCACCTCTAAACTGACTTTGCCCCATAACTTGCGGACTTTCTACATAACGTTTTTGCCCTGCATAATAACCTGATTGTATCGTTTGAGGGTTAGGTATCTTCTCAGAACCTTTGGATTTAATACCATCAGGAGGAGTTACTCGCTTTTTTAGTCGGTATTTGTTGGTAAGCACAGGTTTTTTAGAAGCTGTATTGTCTTTGCGTTGAGCAAAAACAAAACAATTCCCCCAACATAAAAGCACAAAAATTATAGCAATATGTAACAGGCTATTTTTCAATCTTCTCGTTTTTTAGTTTCCGTCTTTCTTTTCTTCTTGTTTTTCTGGTTTTTCAGTAGGAGAATTTTCATCAGTGGGTTGTTCTATCTCTTCATTTTCTCCTCTTTTAGATTTAGCTTTTGATTTTTTGGGTTTCTTTTTTCCTGCTGTTTTGCCGTCAGATTCAGGGAAAATTTCTTTGTCTTTGATGTATTTCTTTTCTTTTTTGAATAATTTGCTTAATTCTCTGCGAGTCTTATGCCGCTTTTTATTCACTCCACCTACTTTCTTAACAAGTCCTGTTTTAGTTTGGCGTTCTGTAATAATAAAATTAGTAGGCACATAATCATCTTCGGGAATAGCCACCGTACCAATATCTTGATAAGCCGCACACGTAGAAGGCTTACGATTACAAGCAAATAGCAATAAAACAATAAGTATGTAGCAATAATTTTTCAAAACTTTTTACTTTTGTAACTTTTCAAGCTCAAAAAACTTCAAACTCCTAACCCCAAACCTCAAAATTCTCTTTTTTGCAAATATACGAAAGCTCTTACGAGACTTGCAAAAATTATGCAATATTTTCTGCAAACTCTACATTTTTTTGAAAATTTGTGCTGAAAAACTCTAAAAAACTATTATAAAATGCTTTGGATAGAAAAAACGGCTCAATTTGGTGCAAAAACTGCTTTGCGAGATGAAACTCAAAAATGGACTTATCAAGAATTATTCAGCAAGGCTCAAAAAGTTGCTATTTTTTTGCTTGAAAAATTACAGGTTCCCCATTTGCAGGGAGCGAGAATAGCTTATCTTTTTCCTTCTTGCCCTGAATATGTTGCGGTGCAGTGGGGAATATGGTTAGCGGGAGGTATGGCAGTACCTCTCTCGCCACTACACCCTAAAACTGAAATGGAGTATTTCATTCAAGATAGCGAGGCTTCTTTGCTAATTTTGCACGATAATTTTTCAGACTTAAACTTTTCTGTACCAAGTATTTCGTGGGATATTGTTGAAGGTAGTTTAGAAAATTTACAAAATTCAGTAGGATTTCCTGAAATTGCACTACATAGCCCTGCCCTTATGATTTACACCTCTGGCACTACGGGCAAACCCAAAGGTGTAATGCTTTCCCACAAAAATCTAACCTTTCAAATAGAAACACTTGTCAAGGCTTGGGAATGGCAAAAAACAGATAAAATCTTACATGTGCTTCCATTACATCACATTCATGGCATAGTCAATGCCTTGTTGTGTGCCTTGTATGCAGGTGCAGAGGTTGTTTTTTTGCCTAAATTTGAACCTCAGAAAGTTTGGGATATTTGGCAAAGAGAGCCTTTTTCAGTGTTTATGGCAGTTCCAACTATCTACAACCGCCTCATTGCAGAATGGCAAAAAGCCACCGAAAATGAAAAAAGAGCTATGCAAGCGGCTTGTCAGAACATGCGTTTGATGATTTCTGGTTCAGCGGCTTTGCCTGTGAGTATTTTAGAAAAATGGCAAAAAATCAGCGGACATTTCCTTTTAGAACGTTATGGCATGAGCGAAATTGGCATGGCAATCAGCAACCCTTTGCATGGCACACGCAAAGCAGGTTTTGTAGGTTTGCCTTTGCCTAATATTGAAGTTCGTTTAGTTGATGAAAACAACCAACCTGTTCTGCAAGGCGAGGCAGGTGAAATTCAGGTGAAAGGAGAAAATGTTTTTATGGGCTATTGGAAACGAGAGCAAGCCACTGCTGAAAGTTTTACTGATGATGGTTTCTTCAAAACAGGCGATATTGCTATGCAAGATACAGACGGTTACTATAAAATTTTGGGCAGAAAATCTACCGATATTATCAAAACCGCAGGCTATAAAGTCTCAGCTATTGAAATTGAAGAAACCCTACGCTTGCATTCTGAAATTTCAGATTGTGCAGTAGTAGGTATTGCAGATGAAGACAAAGGCGAAAAAATTATTGCTTTCGTAATTGCCCAAAGTAGTAACCTGAACGAAAATAACCTGAAAGATTGGCTAAAAACACAATTAGCTTATTACAAAGTGCCTGCTCAAATCATTTTTTTGCAAGATTTTCCTCGTAATGCTATGGGAAAGGTAATTAAGACTGAACTGAAAAATTTGCTCAAATAGCCGAAGGAGCTACTAAAATCTTAAAATTCAATTGACTAATACGCTTAAAATCTTCACCCAACAACCGCATATCATCATCATCTTCTTCGTAATACCAATGAATTTCAACTTCTTTGCCCGCAGTTTTGAGCTTACGAAGTTTGCGTAAAATTTCAGAAATATACATAGAAGAACTTGTGTTGCAGTACATAATATTGAAAACAGCTATTGTTTTAGCAGGAGCTTTTTCAATATAAGCATCAAGCCAACGCAAAATAGGCGTAAAAAACGAATAAGAGTCTTCAGGAATAGAAACTCCCGAAAATTCTAACCTTCCATCATTGGCGTTTAAAACTACATCAGCAGTTTGCTCCGTAGCTTTCACTATGTAATTTTCCATAGCTGTTTTTTTAAGCACAAGTGTTTTTTCTATATTTGCAAAGCTAATAAAATTTACTTTTCAATCAAGTACAAAAAATGTAAAAAAATTACATCTTCAATGAAAAATTAAACTTCGTGTTTATGTTAATCAAAGATGTAATAAATGTGTTAGAAAACTTTGCTCCACCTGTCTATCAAGAAAGCTACGATAATGCAGGTCTGCTTTGTGGAGATTTAGATAATAATCTTACAAATGTACTGCTTACTTTGGATATTACAGAGCAGGTTCTGCAAGAGGCTATTCGTGAAAACTGCAACCTGATAGTAGCTCATCACCCTATTGTATTCAAGCCTTTGAAAAGCCTGACAGGAAAAAATTACGTAGAACGTGTGCTAATCAAAGCTATTCAACATAATATTGCTCTTTATGCTATTCATACAAACTTGGATAATGTAATTGGTGGAGTAAGTTTTCATATTGCTTCAATTTTGGGTCTGAAAGATGTAAAAATATTAGCCCCTACCTCTCAAAATCTTTACAAACTCACTACTTTTTGTCCTCACGAATACACGCAACAGGTTTTAGAAGCTCTTTGGCAAGCAGGTGCAGGACAAATTGGCAATTACCAGGATTGTAGTTTTCGCTCAGAAGGCATAGGTACATATCGCCCCAACGAAAAAGCTAATCCTTTTGCAGGAACACGAGGCTATTTGGAGCAAGCCCCAGAAACTCGCTTGGAAGTAATTTTTCCCGTTCATTGTAAAAATGATATTTTCAAGGCACTTCGCAAGGCTCACCCTTATGAGGAAATTGCTTATTACTTACACCTTTTAGAAAACGAGAATCAAGAAGTTGGAGCAGGAGCCATTGGTAATTTGGAAACCGAGATGAGCGAACAAGAATTTTTAAGTTATTTGAAAGAAAAAATGCAGTTGAAAGTTATCAGGCATACGGCTCTGCGAGGCAAACCTATCCGAAAAGTGGCTTTGTGTGGAGGAAGCGGTTTTTTTCTGCTTAAAAAAGCTATTTCTCAAAAAGCTGACGCGTTTATCACTGCCGACATCAAATATCACGATTTCTTTGATGCCGATGGGCAAATTCTCTTGGCAGACATAGGACATTATGAAAGTGAAATTTTTACTAAAAACTTACTTGCCGAGATTTTACAGAAAAAAAATCCTGAAATACCCTTAAAAATTTCTCAAATTTCTACTAATCCTATTGATTATTTTTACTAACTTTGCAGTTTGAAATAAAAACACGTTTTTTATGGCACAAACAGCGGAAAAAAGCATTGAGCAGAAATTAGAAGCTCTTTTGAAATTACAACAAATTGATAGCGAATTAGATAGCATAAAACGCCTGCGTGGAGATTTGCCCAATGAAGTGCAAGACCTTGAAGATGAAATTGCAGGATATCAGACGCGTATTCAGCGGTTTGAGGAGCAAATCAAAGAATGGGAGCAGGTGATTAGCGAAATGAAAAATCGGAAAAAAGAAGCTGAAAAACTCATTGATAAATACAAAGGGCAACAAATGAATGTCAAAAACAATCGTGAATATGAAGCCCTTGCCAAAGAAATTGAGTCCGAGGAATTGGAAATAATTCTTTGCGACAAAAAAACCAAAGAAGCCAAAGAAAAAATTGATAGCAAAAAAGCTGAGATTGAAAACGTTAAAAGAACCCTTGAAGAACGCAAAAAGTTTTTAGATGAAAAACAAAAGGAACTTACGCAACTCATTGAGGAAAGTGAAGAAGAAGAAAAAACACTTTTAGCCCAACGTGAAAAACAAAAAAATCAAATTGATGAGCGTTTGCTAGCTTCTTATGAAAAAATCCGCAAAAACTCCTCTAACGGCTTGGCAGTGGTGCTTGTGAAAAGAGATGCCTGTGGTGGTTGTTATAGTATGGTACCTCCACAACGCCAAGTAGATATCCGTGAAAAAAAGAAAATTATTGTCTGCGAGCATTGCGGAAGAATTTTAGCAGGAGTTGAAGAAACTCAAACTGCTACCGAAGAAAAAACTACTCGCAAAAGAGGATTGAAAAAAATCAGTGAAGAGGTATAGCACTTGTTTCCATATCTATGCAATTTTTCCCACTCAAAAACCTCTAATTCTGCATTGAATTAGAGGTTTTATGCACTAAAAATTAAAATTCTGCATGCAACTTTCAGACTTTGACTATCCCTTGCCTCCTGAACGCATTGCCCAAGAACCTCTCCCCTATCGCGACCACGCTAAATTGCTTTTTTACAACAAAGGCAACATTTCAGACCATATTTTTTACGAATTACCACAAATTTTGCCGCAAGATAGTTTTCTTGTTTTCAATAATACCAAAGTTATTCCTGCTCGCCTGCTTTTGCAGAAAAAATCAGGTGCGTGGATTGAAATTTTTTTACTTGAACCTTTGCACCCTTCTACCCTCGTGGCAACTGCTATGCAAGCACGCAAGCAGTGCGTATGGGAATGTATGATAGGCAATAAAAAACGTTTCAAAGAACCTATCTTTACAGAAATTCAAATTCAAAAGCAGCCCATTTTACTAAAAGTTTCTCTGCAAGCAGAAAACCAAGTTGTTTTTGAATGGGATAACGAAAACATCAGTTTTGCCGAAATTTTGGAACAACTTGGTAAAATTCCCTTACCCCCTTACATCAAAAGAGAAGCTAATCCGCAAGATAAAGAACGCTACCAAACTATTTTTGCTCAAAAAGAAGGTGCCGTAGCCGCTCCTACTGCTAGTTTGCACTTTACAGAGAAAACTTTTCAAGATTTACAACTCAAATCCATACCTTACGATTTTCTCACTTTACACGTAGGAGCAGGCACTTTTCAGCCTATCAAGGTAGCCAATTTCCAAGAACATACCATGCACTCGGAAAGATTGATGGTTTCATTGAGTAATATTGAAAACTTAATAAACAACATTCATAAAACAATTATCTCCGTAGGTACAACTTCTATGCGTACTCTTGAGAGTTTGTACTGGTTTGGAACGGAAATTCTTTTGCGTAAAGCCCAAAAGCAAGAAGTTAGTCCCATTCTGCAAGTGAAACAAAATACTCCTTACGAAATACCCACCAGCAAGCACCCTCCTTTGCAAGAGGCTTTGCAAGCTATTTACGCACTTATGCAAGAACATCAGCTCAATGAATTGCAAGGAAGCACCGAAATTTATATTTATCCAAGCTACAACTTTAAGGTCTGCAAAGGCTTAATAACTAATTTCCACATGCCCCAAACTACACTTATCTTGCTTATTGCTGCCTTTGTGGGTGAAGACTGGAGAAAAATTTATCAGCACGCCTTGCAAAATGATTATCGCTTTTTGAGCTATGGAGATTCGTCCTTGCTTTTGCCCAAATAGAGGCTTTTGTTTTTTCCAAACATTTTTCCAAAATTTGCAGTCTTAAATTCAAACACAAGATACAAGATGTTAGACACAAGACTTTCAGAACTATGCAACATTTAAGCGAACAAGAAATTTTACGTCGCCAAAAGCGTGAAGAACTTATGCGTATGGGCATAGACCCTTATCCCGCTGAAACGTATGAAGTTACCGCTTATGCCCAAGACATCTTGCAAAATTTCTCCCTCAATCCTGAAAAATATCAAAATGTTTCGGTGGCGGGCAGATTGATGAGTTTTCGGATTATGGGGTCGGCATCGTTTGCAGAATTACAAGACTCCACAGGCAGAATCCAAATTTATGTGCAAAGAGATGAAATTTGCCCTACCGAAGATAAAACCCTCTACAATACCGTTTTCAAAAAACTTTTAGATATTGGCGATATCATTGGCGTACAAGGCTTTGTATTTACTACCAAAACTGGTGAAATCACTATTCACGTAAAAAACTTCAAGTTACTTTGTAAATCTTTGCACCCCTTGCCTATTGTCAAGGAGGTGAAAGACGAACAAGGCAACGTAAAAATTTATGATGCCTTCACCGACCCCGAACAACGTTATCGCCAACGCTATGTAGATTTGATTGTCAATCCACACGTAAAAGATATTTTTATCAAGCGTTCTAAATTGGTCAATTCTATTAGGCAGTTTTTGCAAGAAAGAGGTTACTTGGAAGTAGAAACACCTATTCTGCAACCTATTCATGGCGGTGCGGCGGCTCGTCCTTTTGTTACGTATCACAATACGCTGGATATGAAGCTGTATTTGCGTATTGCCAACGAACTTTATCTCAAAAGGCTGATTGTAGGCGGCTTTGAAGGGGTTTTTGAGTTTGCCAAAGACTTTCGCAACGAAGGTATGAGCCGTTTCCATAATCCCGAATTTACACAGGTAGAAATTTACGTTGCCTACAAAGATTATTACTGGATGGCAGATATCGTTGAAGAAATGATTGAAAAAGTAGCTTTGGATTTACACGGCACTACGCAAGTACGTGTAGGTGAACATATTATTGATTTCAAACGTCCTTGGAAGCGTTATACGATGCAGGAAATCATTTTACAATTTACAGGGTTAGATATTGAGCAACTTTCTGAAGCCGAACTTGCCCAAGAAGCTCAAAAAATGGGCATAGAAGTGAATAATTCTATGGGAAAAGCCAAATTGATTGATGAAATTTTCGGCGAGAAAGTAGAGCCTCATCTAATTCAGCCGACCTTTATTATGGATTATCCTGTGGAAATGTCGCCGCTTACCAAAAAACACCGCAGTAAAGCAGGTTTAGTAGAACGTTTTGAGGTTATCTGCAACGGTAAAGAAATTTGTAATGCCTATTCCGAGCTAAATGACCCCATTGACCAAAGAGAACGCTTTGAGGAGCAATTACGTTTGGCTGAACGAGGAGATGAAGAGGCTATGGCTATGGACGAGGACTTTTTGCGGGCTTTAGAATATGGTATGCCTCCTACGGCAGGTATTGGTATTGGCATTGATAGGCTTACGATGATAATGACTAACCAGCCTTCTATTCAAGAGGTAATTTTCTTTCCGCAGATGCGTCCTGAAAAGAAACCACAAGTTGCCAAAGTGGAAGACTACGTTGCTCTTGGAGTACGTGAGGAACTTGTACCTATTCTGCAAAAAATGGGTATCCTAACAATTGAAGAACTCAAAAAGCAAAATCCCAATAAACTTTTCAATGATATTTGCGGAATGAGGAAAAAAATGAAATTGGAAAATGTCAAAAATCCGACCAAAGAAGAAGTAGAAAGTTGGTTAGCTTGATTTTTAGCAGTTTTGTAGCAGATGTTCAATGAGCCTTTTGCAGTCATTGAATGTACTTCAACTGCCCAACATAAGCTCAAAATATCTGAAAAGGGCTTGAACTTAAAGATTTTCAGATATAACCTGAAAAAAAGCAGAATAACCCAATTCGGAACATAAAAAAATTCCTGCAACGAAATTCATTGCAGGAATTTTTACGCAAAAGGTGTGTTTTTACTTAAAAGCAGCAGCTTTAAGCGGGCAAGAAACTCGCCAAAGCAATGCCTATCGCAAGAAGCAAAATTACTTCTGCTACATCAAAAATTTTTTTCATAGATTCATTTTTAGTTAGTGAGTAAATTTTTTCCATAGTTTTGGCGTTTTGGGTTTCTGACTATAAGACCCCTTCTATGAAAATTTGGTTGCAAGGGGCTAAAAAAATTTATCAAAAACTTTGCCAAAACTATTTTTTGCAACTCCTTGTCAAGCCAAATTTTATTTATAAATTGCCCACATAATTACAGAGGAGGTAATCTATTTGAAAATTGTGGTTTTTATTGAGATTGAAAGTTGATTGCCGAAGCAATTATTGAAACATCAGATGAAAATAGAGATA
>JANWZC010000309.1 GCA_025054975.1 Raineya sp. | reverse complement strand
CCGAATAGCCTCTTTCACTCCCTCTAATTCCTTTTCTTGCGAGGAATATCGTAAATGTAAAAAATAAGGTCTTTCGTATTTTTTGGCAATTTCGCCGTACTTTTTTAATTCTTCATAACTCGTATCAGGTTGATATTCAGGACTATGAGCCATAGCCAAAGCACCTTCTTGCAAACCTTTTTCTGCCATTTGATAGCGTTGAGCAAGCGAAGCATATTTCAAACGCAAACGCATAACAAATACACTCACTCCATAATTGACGCGGTGAGGCAGTTTGTCAAAATAATCGTGAAATTTTTTAGGAAATTCTGCACCGCCGTGCATCTGGAAAACGGTTGTTAGTCCATCAGTAACTTTGTATTTTTCAAAAATAGTGTAAGTTTGTTCAGGATTGTTGGCATTATCGGCTAAAATATCAATAAAACCCGGGCTAACCACTTTGCCTGTGGCATCAATTTCTTGTTCGGCTTGCAGAGGAGTTGGTGAAATTTTAAGTTTGCCATTGTAGTCAATGCCTATAAAATACCCTTCTTGCAATTTCTGATTGATATAGGCTTTTCCGTTTTTGATAACTATTTTGAAATCAGCTTTTTTGCTTTCATTGCCTACTTGTATGGGAACTTTATTCTTGGTTTCTGTCTGGTTTTCAGCCAAACAACTCGGAGCCAACAGCAAACCCGCAGAACCTATACATAAGTCTTTGAGAACCTTACGACGAGAGAGTTTTTTCATAGCTTTATATGAGTGATTTTTTGGCAAGATAATTTTTTTCTTAAAAAATTGTATCTTTGAGCAAAATTATGTAAAAAATGAACCAAGAATTAGCAAAAGCCTTGAAATTATACGCAATAAAAAGTCATCAAGAATTTAGTAACCACTTATTAGGACACTCCAAAGATACTCTAATAGCTCTATTTGCAGATTTGCTTACTATGTACATCAACGATAAAAATTCTTCTACTATCCGTGAATTTCTCACGGTTACCATAGCAGGCTTTGAACATAGTGAAGGAAAAATAGGTTTCAATGGTTTTAAGCAAAACTCTATTGTTGGGGGCAAACCTATTTATTGCGAAGCAAAACCACAAAATATTCATTCTACTGATTTTGATAGAAAAAAAAGTAAAAGGAAACTTAATGGCGGTGGCAACTTTACTGATTACACATGGGCAAGATTTGAAAAAGATAAACAAGAAAATCCTTATTTGTTAAGTAGTGGATTTGTAGATGGAAAACTGCTATACATTATATCTTTTCCTTTTCAAACTCCAACTTTTATTGCCTTTTTAGAAAGACAATTAAAAAAGCATTTTCCTAACGGAGATGAAAAAAATAAATACTTACGTAGCTGCCGATTTACCTATAAGAATTATTTTCAAGACTCTGCTTGTCAGATTGTATATCTTGCCGAAAAAGAAATTCTGGAAAATTTTAAAAAGTTTTTTGATAAAAGTTTTTATAATCAACTTACTATAAGAAAATGATAGAACAACTAATCTGCGGAGATGCCTTGAATATCCTGAAAACACTACCTG
>JANWZC010000308.1 GCA_025054975.1 Raineya sp. | reverse complement strand
AATAAAGAAGAAAGATTCATTTGCAGGATTTTTAGACATTTCGATTGCGGGCAAAATAGCTCCTAAAAGATTACCCAGATGCGGTCTGCCTGAACTCTGAATGCCTGTTAAAACTCTTGCCATAAAATCTATTGTTTGGATACACAGCTTTATTTCCTAAAATCTGTGCAATTTAGAAAGGCTCAAAGAAAAAACAAAATCCTTGTTTCTGCGTTATGCTCAAAATCACTAAATTTACCCAAAAATTTGACTTATGGCAAGAATAATCCTACTAATTTTATTTGGCGGATTTTTCACAAAACTTTCTGCTCAAAATTTACCCACAGGCTCGTGGCGTTTTGTTTTAGAAAATGCAGGAGGAGGCATACCTTTCAACGCAGAAATTACACAGAAAAATCAAAAATTTCAGTTACGCATACGTAATGGTGAGGAAATAATTGACTTTGAGGAAGTAATAGTTTCAGAAGGAAGGGACTCTATTTTTGTACCGCTCAACGTATTTGATGCTTGTTTGGCTTTGCGTTTGGAAGGCAACCAGATGAGTGGGGCTTACAAAAGACATTACAACCAAACCTCGCAACCTCTGAAAGCCTATTTCGGTGAAAAACATCGCTTTTTTGCCGAAAATCAACCTTCAAGTATTGATTTTTCGGGCAAATGGGAAGTTACTTTTACTAACAACGAAGGAAGAAGCTATCCTGCTATCGGCATTTTCAAACACAACACCAAAACAGGTAAAATTACAGGTACTTTTGCCACAACCACAGGAGATTATCGGTTTTTGGAAGGAAATGTAAAAGACAATGTACTGTATCTTTCAACTTTTGACGGTGCTTTTGCCTTTTTATTCAAAGCAAATTTTGAAAATAACGAACTGAAAGGAGAATTTTGGTCAGCGATGAATAAGCAGGCTACTTGGGTAGCTCGACGCAACGAGAATGCCTCTTTGCCTGATGCTTCAAAAATCACTTATCTCAAAGAAGGTTATGATAAAATTGATTTTTCTTTCCCTGACCTTTCAGGTAAAAAAGTTTCTCTTTCAGACGAAAAATACAAAAATAAAGTCGTTATTCTGCAAATATTTGGTTCTTGGTGTCCAAATTGTATGGATGAAACTGCTTTCCTTGCCGAATGGTACAGGAAAAACAAGAAAAAACCTGTGGCAATCATAGGATTAGCTTACGAAAGAAAGCCTGAATTTGAATATGCTAAAAAAATGGTTGAGCGGGTAGTGAAACGTTTTAATGTAGAATACGACTTCCTGATTGCAGGAACAAACGAAAAAGGAGTTGCCGAAAAAACACTCCCTATGCTCAATGGCATTTTTTCGTACCCTACTACTATTTTCATTGACAAAAAAGGCAAGGTTCGTAAAATTCATACAGGTTTTTCAGGACCTGGTACAGGTGAATATTACAAACAATGGCGACAAGAATTTAATGATTTGATGAATACCCTCCTGAAAGAATGAATGTGTGCTTGAAAATTGCCCACCCAATGAAAAAGAAGGCATAGTGTAAAACTATTAAGCCTCTCTTTTGGGTATGTCGGTTACATTCAACTAACTAAAAGAGAGGCTTTAAGTCAAATTTTGAGTATTTTCCCAAGAACTAAAATTCT
>JANWZC010000307.1 GCA_025054975.1 Raineya sp. | reverse complement strand
TCACGACATAGAAGGCTATAAACATCATCAATTTGGCATTTTGGTAGCTCGTAAAGCAGGTCTAACACCCGATATGTGCTTGAATTGTATGAATAAAACTGAAATTGAAGCATTTTTCAACAAAAAGAAATAAGTTGCTGCTTCACTTGATACCTCTTTCATTCAAAGCCTTTTGATAAAGCCGAGCATTGCGGTTGTGTTCGGCAAGGGTTTCGGCAAAATTATGATACCCCGAAAAATCTTCTTTGGCACAGAAATAATAATAGTTGTGTTTTTCGGCATTGAGAACAGCATCAATAGAACTGATATCAGGAAAATTAATAGGACCTGGTGGCAAACCTGCGTACTTGTAAGTGTTGTAGGGCGAATCAATACTCAAATGACTGTTGAGTAATCTTTTGATAGTAAAATCTTGATGAGCAAAAATCACGGTAGGGTCTGCCTGCAATAAGTCATTTTTAGCTAAACGATTCAAATAAACTCCTGCAATACGTGCTTTTTCATCATTTTTCGTGGTTTCAGCTTGCACGATAGAAGCTAAAATCATGACTTGCGTAGGCGTAAGACCCAGATTTTGAGCTTTTTGCTTGCGTTCGGAATTCCAAAATTTTTGATATTCTTTATACATTCGTTCCAAAAGTTCGTGTGCGGTGATTGTCCAGTAAACCTCGTAAGTATTCGGAATGAAAATTGTGCCAATAGTGTAATTATTTAGCCCATACTTTTGAGCAACTTCTGTATTCTGCAAAAGAGCAAGCATACTATCTTTGGGAATAGGCAATTGCTCACTAATACGTTCAGCCAAATCTTCTTTGGTTCGTAAGTTATTGAAGGTGAGCTTGATTGGCACTTGTATACCGCCACGTAATTTGCGAATTACAGAAACATTGCTTTCGTTGGGTTCAATTAGGTAGGCACCTGCCTTTACGTTTTCTTGGTAGTTCATCAATTTAGCTACAAAAGCAAAAGAAACAACATTATTGATAAGTTGCTCACGCTTCAAGATTTGTATAAGACCCTGAAAATCTGTACCTTTAGGAATGTACAAAATTTTATTCTGTTTAGTTTCTCCTGCTTGAACATTCAAATTACTGCTATAAAGAGCCTGATATAAATAAAAAGCAAAAGAAGCTGCCAAAATTGTAATCACCACGAAAACAATCAAGAAAAATTTAGGAAGTTTTTTCATAGTCATAGGTTTTATTCTAACATCAAACATTCAAACTTTCGGACTAATCATTCCTTATATCTTACATCTATATCATCTAATGTCTTGTGTCTTGTGTCTAAATCAAGCGATATATGTTTCAATAATATTTTCTCCCGATTTCAATATTTTAGAAATGGGACAAGCATCAGCAATTTGTTTCAGGCGTTCTCGTTGTTCACTACTCAATGGCTTTTCAAAACGAATATGCCTGTAAAAATGGGCTTTTTTTGTTCCATTTACAGTTATTTCTTTGATTTGTACCTCAATAATAATAGTTCCCAGTTTCCAGTTTTTTCGTTCGGCGTACATACGCAAGGTAGCTAGCGTACAAGAGGCTAAACTTGCACACAAAAGTTCGTGAGGGTTCATGCCTTTGTCTTTGCCGCCGATGCTTTCAGGTTCATCAGAAATAAGTGCGTGTCTGCCGTTCTGAATCGTAACGACATAATCTTCATTTTCCAGAATGGCTTGTACTTTTTCCATAGTA
>JANWZC010000306.1 GCA_025054975.1 Raineya sp. | reverse complement strand
AAAAAGGGCGGGCATTGAACCTGTTATTGGGCATCTCAAAACAGATCATCGCTTAAAGCGGAATTTCTACAAAGGAGTCATCGGGGACAATATCAATATTATGTTGGCTGCGGCTGCCTTCAATTTCAAGAGGGTTATGAATCAGTACAAAGCCTCTTTTTGGCTCTTTTTGCATAGACTTTTTTTCGCCTTCAAACTCCTTGTTAATTCCTTCTATAAACCAAAATTCACTTTTTAAGGGACGACTAATTAAGTTTCTTTCCATGCCCATAGCATTTCTTGTTTAGTTTTCACTTGAAAACCTTTTTCTTGCAGGAATGAAGTCATACTTTCTTGATTTTCATATTTTTCTTTGCCTTTATGTGTTTCCATAGCAATACAACGAATTTTTGCCCAAGTTTCCGAAGGAGTATGATAAAAAATATCATATTCAGCTCCCTCACAATCTACTTTGAGCAAATCCACTACTTGCAAATTATATTCCTGCAATATATCTGTCAAAGCAAGCATTTCTACAACCAACGTATCTGTATTTTGGCTTTCAAATGTAGCTTGAATACTGGCAATCGGTGTAAATCCCTTTGCCTTTGAGTAGAAAAGTGTAGTTTCCCCTCTTGCTTTACCAACGGCTTTGGGAATTATCTGCCAATCTAATGAGGAATTTTGTTTTTGATTTTTGGAAAGTAACTCAAAATTGATAGGCAAAGGTTCAAAAGAAATAATACGAGCCTTCGGGAAATAACTAAATAAAAAGGTAGCCGCATAACCCGCATTCGCCCCAATATCTAAAATTACAGGACTACGAGAGTTTATCTTTTCCTGTAAAAACTCAATTTGATAAACATTTTCCATGTAAATTTCCTTAAAGATAGGCAAAATTTCTTCTACAAGCCAAAAGCTAACATCATTTTTGCCTTTCAACAAGAAAAGTTTATCGGGATTTTGTTTTACTGCAAAATATTTATACCAATTTTTAGTATTTTTTAGTAAATTTAAATAGCGTTTTATCTTATTCATAACTGCTTTAATTAATGTTTGTTTCAAATTCAGAAAACCTTAATTTTTTTCCCTATCAGGCTGCTTTTCATGTAAGCAACCACTTCTTGCAAACTTTTTTTCCTGTGCGGTTTGAAAGATTTTTTCACTTGTTTGATTTTCCCAAAAGAACTCACAAAAAGCATAAAAGCCCGAACGAAATTTTTGTCTAAAATTAAACATTTTACAGGAAATAACTTATCAATTTTAGAAAATAAACCCACAAACTTATTCCTTCAAAATGCAAATAATGCAAAATGAACTTATTACATTTTGCAATGATTTGAACTTTTGCAGGAGATTCCTTTTTGATAGTTGAAGAGGTTTGATGTCGGCATATTGCTTGGGGTTCATAATAAATTTTATATCCTGCTCGCCAAGCTGTAATACCCAAATCTAGGTCTTCGCCGTAATAAGGACTGAATAATTCATTGAAGCCACCCAATTCTACTAATTTTTTCTGCGAGCATATTCGCACCCGAAACAAAAAAGGAATATACAAATGCTGTTTCACTTTCTATCAAATAATTTTTTGTACCTTTGAGATAATGTTTTGCGATTATAGATAATTGATAATAAACGATATGAACGCAATTTGTAGCATTGCCTCTGCTGATTCTACCATTTTTTCTACTTCTCTGAATAATCTTCTGCGAAAATTTAA